>NZ_JACJDT010000032.1:0-55319 GCF_014163675.1 Pseudoalteromonas sp. SR44-5 | reverse complement strand
AATAGACTTGTTGTACAATAATCAACCCTGACAAAGTTATAACAAGAGTAAATGGTAGTAACACAACACCAGTTAAATTGTGCAGATCTAAATTAGCTCTGCTGAACTTACGAAATAAACGTAAATAGCAAGTTAGCAAGTTAGCAAGTTAGCAAGTTAATCAATGATAAACATCATCACCCTAATAATTGTTTAATTATTTTCAACCAAACCGATATAAATTTGTGTTGTAGGATCGACTTGCAAGCAAGTGATAAGGTTTTCTTTGATGAGCTCTAGCATAGCAATAAAGCTAACCACTACACCACTGCGGCCTTCGTCAAGAGTGAATAAGTCAGTGAAAGGAAGTTGCGTGCCGACTGTCGATAACTTTTGCAAAATTAAACTCATTCTTTCGCGAGTTGATAAAGCTTCAGCGGTTATTTGATGATGCTCAAAAGTTTTAGCTCGCGCCATCACATCACTGAGCGCAAATAGTAAATCTTTTAAATCAACATCCGGTAACAATTGAGCATGCTCGCTCTGCTCAGGCACTAATGCGTGGGCAATAAAAATATCACGGCCAACACGTGGAATATCATCAAGGTTCTGCGCAGCTAGCTTAAATTGTTCATACTCTTGTAAACGACGAACTAATTCAGCCCGTGGATCTTCTTCTTCCTCAAGCTCTTCATGTTTTGGCAGTAATAGTCGTGATTTTATTTGTGCAAGTAATGCCGCCATCACCAAATATTCACCAGCAAGCTCCAATTGAAACTCGGTCATCATTTCAACATAACGGACGTATTGTTCAGTAATGCTAAAAATCGACAATTCCAGAATATCTAACTTATGTTTTTTTATTAAATATAGTAATAAATCAAGTGGCCCTTCAAAGGTTTCTAAAATTACTTCTAGAGCGTCTGGCGGAATATACAAATCTTCCGGGGTATTCATTACTTCTTTGCCATGCAAAAAAGCCAGCGGCAACTTTTGTTGCGCCGGCTCTCGTATTTGAGCTACATCATCAGTATGTAGTTCGTTCATGGTTTATCGGCGTAGTTATTCAAATGGAGCTGTATCGCCACAGCCTACACGCAGCACCTCAACAGTATCTTCTGACAGGTCGATCACTGTGGTTGCTTGCTCAGCTAAATAGCCGCCATGAATAATTAAATCAACTTGATTACCTATGCGATCACGTATCTCGTCCGGATCAGACTCAGTAAACTGCTCACCGGGTAAAATTAATGAACACGACATCAATGGCTCACCTAACTCGGCTAACAATGCGCAGGTAATTGGATGTTCTATTACACGAATACCAATGGTTTTTTTCTTGTCGTTTAACAAACGTTTTGGTACTTCTTTAGTGCCTTTAAAGATAAACGTATAAGGCCCGGGTGTATTGTTTTTAATTAATCTAAACAGTTGGTTATCTACTCGTGCATAAGTAGAAAGCTCAGATAGATCACGACATACTAAGGTAAAGTTATGGTGTTTTTCAATACCACGGATGCGCTCAATACGCTCTTTTGCTTGTTTGTTACCTAAATTACAGCCTATTGCATAGCCTGAATCGGTTGGGTATACCACCACACCACCTTGTTTGATAATGTCGACCGCTTGATTAATTAAGCGTGGTTGTGGATTATCTGGATGAATATGAAAAAAATCACTCATTTAGTTCTCCTGTTTGCCCTTCCCAAGTTTGCCAAACGCCTTGGCAATCTTTTGGCAAATATAAGTTTTTTCCTAATTCTAGCCAACTAGTAGGAAAATGAAAATCAGATCCTTGCGAACACAGTAAATCGTATTCACGGCTCAATTCGCCTAAAAACTGTCGCTCAGTTGGTGCTTGTTGTGGTTGTGCAACTTCCATTGCATCGCCACCGGCATCTTTAAACTGACTCAATAATTTGCGCAGCCATTTATTTGACATTTGATAACGCCCAGGGTGGGCAATCACAGCAACGCCACCTGCGGCATGAATGGCGGCAATGGCGGTTTGCATATCACACCAATCGCTTGGTACGTAACCCGTTTTAGCGCGGCCAAGGTATTTTTTAAACACCCCAGGAATTGTGGTTGCAACGCCACGAGCAATAAGTGCTCTTGCATAATGTGCACGGGTAATTTGTGCATCTGCGGCAAGCTCTTGCGCTTGTTGATAAATGCCATCAAAGCCATTTTTCTCTAAACGGCGACCAATCTCGACAGCTCTATCAGCACGTTTTTGCTGTTGGATAGTCAATAAGCTGGTCAGTGTTGACTCGTTGATATCTACGTTTAATGCCACGATGTGGATCTCAAAACTTTCCCACTTAGTGGAAATTTCAACCCCTGATATCAAGGTTAATGGTAGAGATTCGCTTTCTATATATGCTTGTGCAGGTTTAACCGCAGCAGTGGTGTCGTGATCAGTGATCGCAAACACATCTATCTTTTTTTCAACTGCACGCAATAATAATTGCTCAACAGTTAATTGCCCGTCAGAATGTGTGGTATGACTGTGTAAATCGTATTTTATCAAAAGAGAAGACTGCTCTTATTAAATGTGCGAAAGTTGTTATTAAGTATAACAAAATTTTTTAATAAATTGTTTTAAATAAATACTTGACACTAACGCCGTTGATACGGTTTACTGTAGTCACTTGAGACACAAATAGAACTACAACAATGATCAATTCAATCCAAAACACTATCTGGTGGTGGCACTCGTAAATTATCGGGTGACGAATTGTCGTGTCTAACACATTCTAAACCCGCTTATTGCGGGTTTTTTTATATTTAAATTTTAGGGTAACAAACATGAATAACGTAGCAACTCTTACACATCATTGGTGGTGGCGCCTGGTATAGCGGGACGGTAATGGTCTATCTGAAACATAGGTATCGTTATTCAAACCCCGCATAGCTTAGCTTGCGGGGTTTTATTTTTTTGAGGGAATGAGGTTTGATTTTTAGTCATATAACAACAACGCCAGGTGAAGTTACTAGCATCACCGAAGTGCGAGAATATATACATAGCCCATTGGCACTATATGGATTGCTTGATAAAGATAATTCATTACTGTTAGAGTCAGCAGAAATTGATTCTAAAGACAGTGTCAAAAGTTTAATTTTGGTAGATTGTGCACTAAAAATAATCTGCACAGGTAAAACAGTCACAGTAACGGCGCAATCTAATAATGGTCAGCAATTACTGTCTTATTTACAAACTAAATTAGAAAACTGCCATACTCAATTAAACAAGCAAACTCTCAGCATCGAATATCAAGGTATCGATCATAATATTGATGAAGCCTCAAAGCTGATTGCCGATAATGCTTTTAGTGCCTTGCGCTGTTGTATAAATAGTATCAGCAGCACCACAAACAATCCATTTTCGTTATTTTTAGGCGGTGTGTTTGCTTACGACATGGTAGCCAACTTTGAACAACTGAGTGATGTACCAGATGGAGAAAATAGCTGTCCTGATTACGTATTTTATTTAGCTGAAACCTTAGTGGTAATTGATCACCAAGCTAAAACCACTGAGCTGATTGGTAACGTTTTTAATGGCCCTGATGTGCATGCAAACTGTTTTGAAGTGGGTAAAAAGCTCGAACGTTTAAATACCTTATGCGACCAAGCCGATAGCTATAGTGCGCAGCAAAGTGCTGGCAGCAGTGACGTCAGTGTTGATATTAGTGACGAGCTCTATTGCCAACAGGTCAATAGTTTGAAAAAACACATTGTCGATGGCGATATTTTTCAAGTTGTGCCATCGCGTACCTTCTCGTTAGCTTGCGCCAACCCACTACATGCCTACAGCCAACTAAAAAAACAAAATCCAAGCCCGTACATGTTTTATATGCGCGACAGTGAATTTGCGTTATTTGGTGCCTCTCCTGAGTCAGCTTTAAAGTTTTGCGCTACATCACAACAAGTTGAAGTATATCCAATTGCAGGAACTCGCCCGCGAGGAAAGTTTGCTAATGGCCAAATTAATCCAGATTTAGACAGTCGTATTGAACTGGAACTGCGCAACGACCAAAAAGAGCGTGCTGAGCATTTAATGTTGGTTGATTTAGCACGAAATGACGTAGCTCGTATCAGTGTCCCGGGAACTCGCCACGCAAAAGAGCTATTAAAGGTCGACCGTTATTCGCAAGTAATGCATTTAGTGTCACGCGTTGTTGGCACATTAAAACCTCAGCTGGATGCCCTACACGCTTACCAAGCCTGTATGAACATGGGCACTTTAGTTGGTGCGCCTAAAGTCAGCGCGGCAGAGTTGGTAAGGCAAACTGAAGGTAAGCGCCGTGGTAGTTACGGTGGTGCGGTAGGTTATTTAACCGGTGACGGCGCCATGGACAGTTGCATTGTTATTCGCTCGGCCTTTGTTAAAAATAATACCGCGTATGTACAAGCCGGTGCCGGAGTTGTGTTTGACTCAGACCCTCAATCTGAAGCCAATGAGACTCGTGCTAAAGCACAAGCGGTTATTACAGCCATTCAATCGACGTACCAAGGACACTAAAATGAGTGAAAACATCAACAACTTAACGGACTTAAAAATCTACTTTTTAGATAATTTTGATTCATTTAGTTATAACTTAGTCGATGAACTTTCTATGTTAGGCAGCGATTTAGTGGTATATCGTAACAACATAGACGCGCAGGTGATTTATGACAAAATGTGTGCGGAAACTAAACCAGTGATTTTAGTACTGTCGCCGGGCCCAGGCACCCCCACTGCGGCGGGCTGTTTAATGGCATTGATTGAACTATGCAAAGGCCGTTTTCCAATGTTGGGGATTTGCCTTGGTCAACAAGCACTAACACAAAGTTATGGCGGTATTATTGGCCATGCTGGAGAAACCGTACATGGTAAATCATCAATCATAGAGCTTGGTGAGCACCCAGTATTTGCAGGTATGGGTGAACGTATGCCTGTGGCACGTTATCATTCACTGATGGCCACGAAAGTACCCGACAGTGTTGCAGTGATAGCCCACTATGAGTCAATACCGATGGCAATTTATCATCGTGACGATAAAGCCCTTGGCTATCAATTTCATCCTGAGTCTATTTTGACGCCCAATGGCGCCGCGCTACTTCAACAAAGTATGCAATTTTTAGCCAGTGCACAGCAGTAGAGGATAGTATGTCAGTAAACCAACAATCAGCCAGTGAGGCGAGCATTGGCTCAATGATTGATGTGTTATTAACGCAAACATCATTAAGCTTTAGTCAAAGCCAACAGTTATTTGATGCCATTATGCAAGGCAAAGTAAATGACATCGAACTGGCAGCCATCTTAGTGGCACTGAAAATAAAAGGTGAAGTAAGCGACGAAATCGCAGGAGCTGCCGCATCAATGCGTGCTAATGCGATACCTTTTATTACTCACTTAACAAACCTTGTCGATAGTTGTGGCACTGGCGGCGATGGCTCAAACACTATTAATATTAGCACCACCGCCGCCATCGTTGCTGCAGCTTGCGGTATAAATATGGTCAAACACGGTAATCGCAGTGTTTCGAGCAACTCCGGCTCCGCTGATTTACTCAAAGCATTGGGCATCAATATAGACATGAAACCAGCACACGCGGCGCAGTGTTTAGAGCAAACCGGCTTTACGTTTTTGTTTGCTCCGCATTATCACAGCGGCGTACGCCATGCTATGGGTGTGCGAACGACCTTAAAAACCCGTACTATTTTTAATATTTTAGGGCCATTGGCAAATCCAGCAGCACCGGATGTGCAATTATTGGGGGTATATGATGAAAGTTTATGCTTAGCGATGGCACACACCTTAAAAACGTTAGGTACACCGCGCGCAATGGTCGTTCATGGCTCGGGTACCGATGAAATAGCCTTGCACGGTGAAACGACCGTCGCAGAGCTTAACAACGGAAAAATCAGCCAGTACACACTTACCCCTGCTGATTTTGGTCTTGCAAACTATTCACTTGAACAACTTGCCGGTGAAGGGCCAGAATATAACGCCAAGGCTAGCATGGCTATTTTAGCTGGTAACGGCACCGACGCGCACAATGCGGCCATTATTGTTAACGTTGCTGCGTTGCTTTATTTAACCAATAAAGCCGACGATTTTAAAAGTGCCGCGATGCAAGTTAAAGAGATTTTACAAAGCGGCCGTGCATTGAATACCTTAAATGCCATTGTCATAAGCAGTAATAAAGAATACGCAAACTCCGAGGTTAGTAATGGCTAATGTATTAGACAAAATAGTTACAGATAAAAAAATAGAGCTCATCGAACGCAAATCCAAGCGCCCTCTTGAGAGCTTTAAGCATCAAGCAATACCCACAAATCGTGATTTTTATAAAGCCCTTTCAGCGCCTGGCACTCAGTTTATTTTGGAATGCAAAAAGGCCTCGCCATCAAAAGGCCTTATTCGAGAGCCGTTTGATTTAGCCGAGATCACCCGTGTTTATAAAAACTACGCTAGCTGCATCAGTGTGTTAACCGATGAAAAATATTTTCAGGGTAGTTTTGATTATCTCGAATTTGTGCGCAGTCAAGTAGAGCAACCATTGATCTGTAAAGATTTCTTTATTGATGAATACCAAATTTATTTGGCCCGTATTTATGGCGGCGATGCTATTTTATTAATGTTGTCAGTACTCGATGATACGCAATATCAATCGCTTGAAAAAGTTGCAAAAAGCCTAAACATGGCAATCCTCACCGAAGTGAGTAACGAAGCTGAAGTACATAGAGCTCTTGCACTCAATGCGCAAATTATTGGTATTAATAACCGTGATTTACGTGATTTGAGCACAAACTTAGCTACCACAGAGGCACTAAGAAAGCTTATTCCTGATAACAAAGTGGTTATTTCAGAATCAGGTATTTACACACACCAAGATGTAAAACGCTTGGCCCCGTTGTGTAATGGCTTTTTAATCGGTAGTTCACTGATGGCTGAGCGTGATTTAGAGCGCGCTTGTCGAAGCGTAATTTTAGGTGAAAACAAAGTTTGTGGCTTAACCCGTAGCCAAGATGCCATTGCCGCTTATGAAAGTGGTGCCGTTTATGGGGGGCTAATTTTTGCACCTAAATCCCCTCGATTTGTTGATTTAGATTGTGCAAAACAAGTTATGCAAAGTGCCCCGCTTGCCTATGTAGGCGTATTTGTAAACGCAACAATCGCAGACGTTGTCAATCATGCTCAGAGCTTAAAGCTTGCAGCAGTGCAATTACATGGCCAAGAAGACGCAGTCTATATAAACGAACTGCGTCCTTTGCTACCAAGTAATTGCCAGATTTGGAAGGCGCAAGCTGTGAAGGATAGCTTGCCAGCACCTGTCAATGGCGTTGATCGCCACTTATACGATACTCACAGCGATACACAAGCTGGCGGTACCGGTAAGACCTTTGATTGGGCAATACTCAAAGAGACTAAGCAGCCATTTATGCTTGCTGGTGGCTTAAACCCAGAAAATATTCAAGGTGCATTATATCAAGGTGCGCATGGACTCGACCTAAATTCAGGGGTTGAGCAAAGCGCCGGTAAAAAATGCCCAAACAAATTAAATGATGCATTTATTAGCATCCGTAAATATTGAGGTCAATATGAATAATCCAGCTTATTTCGGCGAATTTGGCGGCATGTTTGTCCCAGAATTGCTAGTACCAGCACTTAAACAACTCGAAAACGAATTTAATAAATCGCAAACAGATCCGGCTTTTCAAGCTGAACTGGAAAAGTTACTTAATGAATATGCTGGCCGTCCTACGCCGCTGACATTAACGCGTAACTTAATTAAAAACCCAAAAGTAAAATTATACTTAAAGCGTGAAGACTTACTGCACGGTGGCGCGCACAAAACGAATCAGGTGTTAGGCCAAGCACTATTAACTCAACGCATGGGTAAAAAACAAGTTATTGCTGAAACAGGCGCAGGCCAACACGGCGTTGCAACGGCGCTTGCGTGTGCATTACTTGGTTTAAAATGCCGTATTTATATGGGCGCTAAAGACGTGGCACGCCAACAACCAAACGTATTTAGAATGAAACTAATGGGCGCTGAAGTGATCCCGGTTACTGCAGGCTCTGGCACATTAAAAGATGCCGTAAACGAAGCGCTTCGTGATTGGTCAGCAAATTATAAAGAAGCGCATTACTTACTTGGTACTGCTGCAGGTCCTCACCCATTCCCTACCATCGTTCGTGAGTTCCAAAAAGTGATTGGTGAAGAAGCGAAACAACAAGTATTAAAAGCTGAAGGTCGCCTCCCTGATGCGGTGCTTGCTTGTGTAGGCGGTGGCTCTAACGCCATTGGTATGTTTACAGATTTTATTGACGAGCCAAGTGTAAAACTCATTGGCGTAGAGCCCGCTGGCAAAGGGCTTGATACCCACGAGCACGGTGCAACAATCTGTAAAGGAACCAAAGGTATTTTGCACGGTACTTATACCTATATAATGCAAAATGATGATGGCCAGATTGAGGAATCATATTCTGTCTCAGCGGGTCTTGATTACCCAGCTGTTGGCCCACAACATGCGTTTTTACATGAAACTGGCCGTGCGCAATATGTGGGTATTACAGATACCGAAGCATTAGAAGCATTCCAATTACTGGCTAAAAACGAAGGGATTATTCCTGCGCTCGAATCAAGTCATGCACTAGCTTACGCACTGAAGTATGCAGAGCAGCAAACTGAAGAGTCAATTTTAGTAGTGAATCTAAGTGGTCGCGGCGACAAAGACTTATCACACGTTATGGATGTACTTTCTAAAGGGGATCAGTTATGAGCCAGACAGCAATTCAAAAAACAGACCGCTACGGTAAAATGTTCGCCCGTTTAAGCGAGCTAAATCAAGGTGCATTTGTGCCGTTTGTTACAATTGGCGATCCAAATAAAGAACTGAGCGTTGAAATAATCAAAAGCTTAATTGATGGCGGCGCTGATGGCTTAGAGCTGGGTATTCCATTTTCAGACCCAATAGCAGATGGCCCAGTTATTCAAGCTGCCAATATTCGCGCTCTTAAAGTAAATATAAATACCCAAGATTGCTTTGATATCATCAAACAAGTACGCCAGTACAATGCTGATATCCCAATTGGTTTATTGTTGTATTCGAACTTAGTTTTTAAACGCGGTTTAGAGGCTTTTTACCAAGATGCCAAAGCAGTTGGCGTTGACTCAATTCTAGTTGCAGATGTGCCGCTTCATGAATCTAAAATGTTTCGCAAAGCGGCAATGAGTAATGGCATTGACCCCATTTTTATAGCCACGCCTAACGCACCTGATGACACTTTACGCGAATGTGCCTCTTATGGCCGTGGTTATACTTATTTGCTATCTCGTGCGGGTGTAACAGGCACAGAAACTAAAGCACAAATGCCTGCGACATCAATTGTCACTAAACTAAAAGAATACCACAGCGCCCCTGCGTTATTAGGTTTTGGGATTTCAACCCCTGATGATGTAAAAGCAGCACTTAATGCCGGTGCAGCGGGTGCTATATCTGGCTCGGCGGTAGTGAAAATTATTGAAGCGAATCTCGATACCCCTCAAGCTATGCTCAGTGGTTTACAACAGTTCGTAGCGAGCATGAAAGCTGCAACTGCGCTGTAAATTCATACTTCGAAAATAAGAAAAGGGCCTGTTGCGGCCCTTTTCTGGTAATCAAACGCGTTAAAGACTCTCTTTCAACGCTTTTGCTGCTTTAAATACAGGCTTGTTAGCGCCTTCAATGTCTATTGCCTCTCCCGTTTGTGGGTTGCGTCCTGTACGTGCGGGATAATAACTTAACGCAAACGTGCCAAAGCCATTTACTTGCACTTGATCACCTTCTGATAATGATTTAGTGATGGCTGCAAGCATGCTTGATAAAGCCGCTTGAGAATCTTTTTTAGTTAATTCACTGTGTGCAGACATTGCACTAATCAGTTGTGCTTTATTCATAAAATGCTCCTAAAAATACCGCTTACTCAGTCACTGTTCAGCAGATTTTGGTAATGATTGAATACAAAGGCACGCAGGCTAAGGGTTAGTAACTACTAAGTCAACCTTGTAAACAACACAATAAGTTGATACAACCTCTGCAACTATTTTTGGTTTTAAATTTTTGGGCATTCTATGCATGCAATAATTGAGTTTATTCCGCTAATTTTATTTTTTGCGGTATTCAAGTTAGTTGATATTTACTGGGCAACGGCATTATTAATGGGCACCACTTTTCTGCAGGTCGCTTATTCTTATTTTAAAATAGGCAAAGTACCTACACGCCAATGGTTATTTTTTGCCATTGCAGTGATTTTAGGCACTCTTACGCTGGTGTTTCATGATGAACAATTTGTGAAGTGGAAAGCCACTATCATCTACGCTGTGCTCTCATTAAGCTTATTGATCAGTCGCTACTTTCTTGGTAAAAATTTAGTTAAACAAGCACTCAGTGCCATTTTAAATAATGCATCAGACTCTGAGCAAGAAATTACCGTACCTGAGTCGCTTTGGGATAAACTCAACATATTGTGGATAGCGATCACAGCGGGAATATCAGCGTTAAATATCTATATCGCTTATAACTTTTCTCTCGATTTTTGGGTTAACTTTAAAGTGTTTGGCTTAATGGGGATCACATTTGTCAGTCTTTTTGCCACTATCATCATGTTGTATAAATATTTACCCGATGAAGATGAGCCCAAAGTAGACAATAAAAAGCGCTCTTAATGTCATAAATATGTCGTCTTAGCTTGTTAGCCTAGTATACAAAATCACGCTGAGACGACCTTGAACGCCAATCAATACCGCTGGTTTGAATTTACCTTTATATTTGTATGCCTTCCTTTGCTGGGTTTTTACCTTCGTGCCTACCTTGCTAATTGGCTGATCCCCGCGTTAATCGTGTTAATGAGTGTCTGCGGTATGTTGCTGCTAGGCGATCCCCACTTTAAACGCTTTAGACTTACCAGCCTTGGTCAATTTTCCGCAGTGAAACGCCGACTGTTTAGTTTCTTTTTTATCGGCGCACTGTTTTCAGGGGTTTTTTACGGGATCATTAATCAAGGTAATTGGTTTATGCTGCCTCGAAACTCATTTAATGACTGGTTAATGTTACTCGCGTTCTATCCATTATTGTCAGTCATGCCGCAAGAGTTGATATTTCGAACTTATTTTTTTCATCGTTATAAACGCATCATGCCAAAAAAAACGGTGCGCATAATTGTTAGCGCCACAGTATTTGCTTTAGCGCATATTGTTTATGCTAATTGGGTGGCAGTACTACTGGCATTTATAGGCGGGTTATTATTTGCATTTACCTATGCTCAAAGCCGCTCCACGTTTGTCTGCGTTATCGAACACAGCTTATGGGGACTGTGGATGTTTACATTAGGAATAGGTCAGTACTTAGATTCGGCAACAATCTCTTAACTGAAAAAGCCGTGCTAATGATACTTAACACGGCTTAATTATGGGAAGCTCAATTAGTTGTATTAATTAAAAACCGAAAATGCTCATAGCAAAAAACTTAGTCGCTACGGTATTAATAAATATAACTACTAAAATTACCGGAATAAAGGTTGATAGCGAAAAATTAACGTATTTTTCAGTAAAGCTACCTGCATAGCCTGGACAACCTTGGCTTAGCTCTTCACTTAAACGTACTTTTTTCCAGCGATACATCACGAATAAACATACCATTAAACCATTCAATGGCAAGATAGTGTCGTAAAATACATCATACACAATATCAAATAAGCTTTTAGACGCTCCACCATAGTTAGTAAATGAAGTTAACCCTTCAACCATACCAAACGACATAGTACATAACACTGTCAGTACACCGATGCTACCAGTTAATATCAGTAACGCCATTTTACGACTTATGCCTTTACGGTCACTTAGCGTAGCTGTTGGCACCTCAACGATGGATACCAACGAGGTAATTGCAGCAAAAAATACCAGCAAGAAAAACACAAACGCAACAATTGATGCACCAACATAGCCAATATCAGTTTGTAGCGCGAGTAAAATCTTTGGTAAAAACTCAAAAATCATCGACACAGATGAGTCAGACAATTTAGTAGGATCAGTATCTGGGTTAAAACTAAAGATAGCTGGTAGCACCATAAGACCGGCAATAAACGCCACCAGTGAATCAGTCAGTGCAACCATTTTAGCACTGCCAACAATGTCATCCTTTTTCGAGATATATGAAGCGTAAGTCATCAATATACCCATACCCAACGACAATGAGAAAAACGCTTGCGCTAATGCACCATTCAAGACACTGGCATTCATCTTAGAAAAATCAGGGATAATATAGTACTTAACGCCAGCCATAGCATTGTCTAGCGTCAATACATACGCCACTAATGCGATTAGCAATACGAACAATGCGGGCATTAAAAACTTAGCTGCTTTTTCAATCCCTTGCTTAACACCACCGACTAAAATCAAATTAACAATTAATGCCACGGCTGCCATATACGCAAACACGCTGGAACTATTAATAAACACCCCAAAGCTTTTTGGATCAGCCAACACATCTAAGTTCCCAACCGCAACTTGGCTTAAGTAACCAAAAATCCAGACTGTAATAACCATGTAAAACACTGCAATCATAAACGGGGTTAATACTGCTAAAAAGCCAGCAAAACTCCACTTAGCATCATTACCTGATAATAACTTGTAAGAGCCTAGTGGATCTTTTTGTGCTTGGCGTCCCATTGCCATCTCTGCCATCATTACCGGCAAACAAATAAACACAACAAATAGCGCGTAAACGAGCAAAAATGCACCACCACCATTTTTTGTTGCTGAGACTGGAAAACCAACCAAGTTACCAATACCGACCGCAGAGCCAGCAGCTGCTAATATAAATCCGAGGCGGGAGCTAAAATGCTCACGAGTATCGCTCATTTAAAAACCTTATTATTATTTTGTACCATTCAAGCGACTCTACCAGTGTTGTGCTGGGCTTTTCAAGCAGATTCCACTTAAAAATATAATGATACTGTAAACCTTAGAGGTTGTTGTTCTTTTAAGATTAAAATTTGTTCAAGCTAACAGTGATTAAATCGCAGCATCAGTTTATAGCCTCGAAAGTTAACTAAAAACTGCGTAAAGCTTTCGCGCTTTAGTAAGACTCTAAACTAATCGCAATTTATTCGCCTATTAATTTTGCTGTGCTAATATCAGCATAATTCCAATAATATTGAAATCCAGAGAACACACCATGTTGTATATGATTTACTCAACTGATGTTGAAAATAGCTTAGAATTAAGAAAAGCCGCCCGCCCTGCTCATTTAGCACGCTTGCAAGAATTAGAGGAGCAAGGCCGATTACTGACAGCAGGTCCATTACCTGCCATTGATAGCGCCGAGCCAGCTGACGCTGGTTTTACTGGCTCTTTAGTGATTGCAGAATTTAGCTCATTAGAAGCGGCTCGCGAATGGGCTGCAGCAGATCCTTACGTAAACGGTGGCGTATATGAAAACTCACAAGTTAAACCGTTTAAGAAAGTTTTTCCTGGCTAAGTAAAACCAACAACCAAACTGGATTACACTGTTTAAATGAACCAGAATTTAATGCAATGGCTATAAGACTTAGAGCCAAATCACCACAATTCAGTGTTTGTTCACCGGATGTTAATTAAACTCTGTTGCATTGAATCATCAGATTTAGTGATTTTTCACTTGAATTATAGCTACTTGGTTCATTAAACTATTCAGGTCTGGTTTAGGAGTTTCTCATCATGCGTACTGTGTTAGCTCTCAGCGTCGCCATCACTGTGCTATTTTCGAGTGTTTTTTCGACTAGTAGCCAAGCTGCATCTCAAGTCAATAAAGCTGAGATCAATAAAAAACAAGCTGTTGAGCTTGCTAAAAAAGTCGAAGATGGTAAAACTCTTAAAATTACCGTACTTAACGATATTTATACTGTAAGAATATTAAAATCGGACGGCCATGTCGTCGACGTTCATGTCAATAAAAAGACCGGCGAAGTGAAGAAGGATTAAGAAATGCGAATTTTAGTAATTGAAGATGATTTACACTTAGCAGACAATCTGCGTAATGCATTAGAAAAAGAACGTTATAGTGTCGATCTCTGTCATGATGGCGAAGCTGGTTTATTTCACATCACAGAATATCCTCTTGATATGGCGGTAGTTGATTTAGGCTTACCAAAAATCGATGGTATTGAACTGATCAATAAAGCCCGTGCACAAGGGGTCACCATTCCAATCCTGATTTTAACAGCACGTGACCGTTGGCAAGATAAAGTTGAAGGACTTGATGCTGGTGCTGATGACTATTTAACTAAACCATTTCATGTTGAAGAGTTAATAGCGCGGTGTAATGCGTTAATTCGTCGTAGCGCAGGTAAAGCAAATCCTGAAATGACTGCTGGGCCTATTAAAATTCATACCCGCTCACAACAAGTGTGGGTTGATGACCGAGAACTAAGTCTCACCGCATACGAATACAAAGTGCTTGAGTATTTAATGGTTAATCCACAAAAAGTGATTTCTAAATCTGAGCTTACAGAGCACATATATGATCAAGACTTTGATTTAGATTCAAATGTAATCGAAGTATTCGTACTGCGCTTACGTAAAAAGCTTGACCCTGATGGTACTTTAAATCCAGTAGAAACACTACGCGGACGCGGTTACAGGCTTAAAAGTCAGTGGTAGCATCGCAAATACCGTTAAAAGTAAGGCAAGGATTTATCCTTGTCTTTGTTTTATTAGTCGCTTTACCTATCCTATTCTTCTCTATTGGTAAGGCGTACTACGCTTCATTAGTCGAAGCCACCGAAAAAACCCTCGAAGCCCATTTATATTCTTTAATTTCAGAAGTCGATTTTACTGAGCGCGGCATTATCATGCCCAGCACTATTTTAGCTCCTGAATTGAATCGTTTAAACTCTGATACTTATGCGATGATCTATCGTGAAGAGCAGCCTGTATGGCACTCTGAGTCGGCGGTAAATGTTAACTTTGTGCCTGACGAACTAGAAACCAAAGCAGGCGCTGCCGATTTTCGTCGTGTGGAATATAAAAATACCGTGTATTGGCAACTTAGTCTCACCGTCATTTTAAATAACATTGACCAGTCAGAGCATGCCCGCTTTATTTTATTAAAACGCAACGATGCTCTACTGCGGTTAATGGATGGTTTTAAACAAACCCTTGTAAACTGGATGTACGTCATGGGTGTAGCCATTGCAGCATTAATGGCTGTGGGCTTTGTCTGGAGCGCGCGGCCATTGCAACGCTTGGATAAAGAAATAAAAGCCATTGAGTCGGGTGATATTCAAGAAATTAAAGGACTTTATCCTGTTGAGCTGCAAACCATAAAAGCCGATTTAAATTTATTACTCGAAACTCAGCAACGCCAAAAAGAGCGCTATCGTGCGTCTTTAAGTGACTTAGCTCACGCACTTAAAACGCCACTGGCAGTATTAAAATCGAGCCCGCTTGCCAACGATGCCGATGCCCAAGAGCAGCTTGACCGTATAAATGTGATGATCGAACACCAATTAAAACGTGCTGCAACAGGTGCATCTGATACTTGGAAAAAACAAACAGCCATTAAGCCGGTGCTCGATTCAATCCTCAATGCAATGAGTAAAGTTTACCGCGATAAAGATATTATTTTTACCCATGCGGTTAAAGACAAAGATTACTTTTTAGGTGACAAAACTGATTTACTCGAACTACTCGGTAACTTAATTGATAACGCCTGTAAAGCTTGTCGTTCACAAGTCGATATCCAAGTCATTCAAAAACGCAATCTCACCATCGCTATTAGTGATGATGGGCCCGGTGTGCCGATTGATAAACGCGAATCCTTACTTACTCGAGGTACCCGCTTGGACACCTACGAAAGCGGGCATGGTGTCGGTATGGCGATTGTGTCAGATTTAGTAAAGTCGTATCACGGTACCCTGACTATTTTAGATGCTGATACCTTAGGCGGCGCGAAATTTATTTTAGAGTTTAACTATAATGATAAAAAATAGTCGGTTAACAACAATCTCAGCACTACTTTTAGCACTGAGTACAACAACGTTTGCAGCAGAAGAGCAATGTACTGTCGTTGAGCAAGCAACACCTGATGAAGCTAAAAAATATATTCAATGTTTAGATAAACAAATAGAAAGCTTAACCCGCATTCAACAAACCTGGATAAATAAAATCACTTTAGATTTAAATAAGATCCAAGAAGATAGCGGTAATACTCAGTTGCTACCAATCTTTAAACGTAGCATTATTAGTCATGATAAATACGTGGAAGACAGCTGTAAATGGCGTTATTTACACAAAGTACCTAACGCCACCCAAGCTGCTATTGTATATAAACGCTGTGAATTGCGTATGTTAGAGCAGCACATCACTTTATTAAAACAACCTATCTAACCACTACTGTGGCTATTTAGACGGTGACTCGATTTCTTCACCATTACCCAAAAGAGTCGCTAACCAACGTCCTTCATCACTGGTTTCTAGGGCAATTTTAACAATCATCGTCAGTGGCACCGATAACAACATACCTACAGTGCCAATCAGCCAGCCCCAAAAGATCAATGATAAAAATACCACTAAGGTCGACAACCCTAAACCTTTGCCCATGTACTTTGGTTCGACTATATTACCCATCACGGTATTAATAGTTAAATAACCTGCACCTACGATCCCTGCGACCAATGGGCCTTGTGTGATCAAAGCTAATAAAACAGCTGGGATAGCGGCAATAATAGAGCCAATATTAGGGATGTAATTAAACATAAATGCCATTACTCCCCATAACACGAAGTAGTCAACATTTAAGATCCACAGTAGTAGCCCGGCTAATACACCAGTACCAACACTCACCACTGTTTTGATCGCTAAATAAGAATTAATAGAATTTAAAAAACGGTCTATTTGCTGCATTTTCATATCAGGATCGTCTAATGCCATATGAATTTTATGACTAAGCATAGGCCCTTCAAAAAGCATAAATACCACAGTTAAAATAATTAAGAACAAATTTGCCATCACACCACCTAAGCCAGTCAGCATACCGGTGGCAACATCAATCATTTTTCCCGGGTCGAACATTGATATGACTTGCTCTTTATTGAGCAAAATATTGTACTTGGCAGCAACATCAACCAACCAAATAAACTCATCCTGTAACTTACTTTTATATTCAGGTAAATGCTGTGAAAAGTCAGTCAATGATTGCCCGACTAAGCTGGCAAGGCTAACCCCTAAGCCAACCACCATCAACATCACTAACATAATCGCGATGCCTTTAGGTATTTTGTAACGACCAAAAAAACTTAATAAAGGACTACAAATAATGGCAATAAATGCTGCAAGTACAAACGGAATGACAATTACACTTGCCGCTTTAATACCGGCTAAAGCAACCACCAACGCTGCAAAGATAACTAAACTTTTGTTTACCCCAGTTAAACTAGCCAAACTACAATCCTTTAAAATATAAACTGCAGCTAGTGTATGTGAAAAGTCTGTAGAATGAAATATTTGCAAAGTGATCAAAGCAGCCTACCCTACGTATAACCAATAAATAATTACTAAAAGAGTTTTATATTGCTATGCATATCTTAATAACTGGCGCAACAGGCCTGATCGGTCTTCATTTGTGCCCTGAGCTGAACAAAGACCATCAATTGACAGTACTCACCCGCAATCCTGCAAATGCGACAAAACTGTTAGGTGAGAATATTCATGCGACTGACTCCCTTGAAGAGGTTGATTTTAATAATCTCGATTGCATTATTAATTTAGCCGGTGAACCCATCGTAAATAAACGCTGGAGCGACAAACAAAAACAAATACTGCGAGACAGCCGTATTTCGCTCACTCAACAAATTAGCGCTGCAATTAACCAATGCGATACACCGCCGCATACTTTTATATCAGGCAGTGCGGTCGGATTTTACGGTCGCCAATCAACCACCGTAATTGACGAAAGCTTTGTTGATGTGACCCCTGAATTTAGTCATCAACTATGCCATGATTGGGAACAAGCCGCCCTGCAAGCAGAATCAGTCAATACTCGAGTATGTTTATTACGTACCGGTATCGTTTTAGCTAACAATGGTGGTGCATTAGCCAAAATGTTACCACCATTTAAATTAGCACTAGGTGGTCCTATTGCTGATGGCCAGCAAGGCATGTCATGGATACATATCGAGGATATGATTAATTTAATTATACATATTATCAATAACGTGCAACTCAGCGGCGCAATTAATATGACCGCTCCAACACCTGTATCAAATAGCGAATTTAGTCAAAGTTTAGGTAAGGTATTAAATCGACCAGCAAAAATAACTATGCCTGCATGGGTACTAAAATTAGTAATGGGTGAAATGGCAGATTTGCTGCTTTACGGACAATATGTACAACCAACTAAAGCACTTGATAGCAACTATTGCTTTCGTTATAAAAAATTAGACAGTGCACTTACAAACCTATTACAATAAATGCAGCAATTTAATACTACCTTGCTATTTAAATACTAATACATAATAATTATAACAACAGTGGCTAAAGCAGCTCGATTAAACAAGGCAGATTCATAATGCTACATTTACCTACTGTGATGAGCACATCATTACTTTTGAATGTCCTGATCGGCGGCTTTTTTTTACCGTTTATAATTATAAAAAACAACCCTGTTATTTATACTTAGGCGGGTCGTGTATGGTATTTGTGGCCGCGCAAATTTTAGCATGCCTGCGAATAGTGCTCGATAACCCTTTTATTACGCACTATCTGGCTGATATGTGCATCATAATTAGTCCTATACTCGCTCTTATTGGTTTGCAGAAAGTAACTAACCTCACTAAAAATACTAACCGGCACTTTTTAACCTTAGTGATTGTCAGTGCAATTGTGTTACTACCAATCTATGCTATTACAGCAGGCCAATTGGTGACAAGTATTGTTATTGCAACACTCTTTATTTACGGCGCATGTTTAGTTCATAAGATGAAATGCGTAGCACCAATGCAACAAAAAATCTTGTCCGGCTGTTTTATTAGCCATTGTTTGATCATGTATATACAAGCATTTATGTTATTAGCTCCTTTGGTTAGTAATTCTGCAACTGATTATAGTCTTTGGCTACAAATAATTTTAGTAAGCCATGTCATTCTAGCGACTGCTACAGCTTTGGTATTGCCGTTTTTATTATTTGTAAATATTGAAGAAAACCTTCAGCGACTAGTCAATCACGATGTGCTCACCCGCCTCTTAAATCGACGTGGTTTTTTTATGCAAGGTGAAAAACTCCTCAAACAAGGCGTTGCATATCAGCAATCATTTTCGATAGTTATGATCGATATTGATTACTTCAAAAGTGTTAATGATAAATATGGTCACAGCACAGGTGATACCGCTATTAAATGGATCGCGCAACATATCATGGCACAGCTAAATGATAACGATATTGCTGCGCGAATTGGTGGTGAAGAGTTTGCTTTATTACTCCCTGATCAATCTCTTAATCAAGCTCAGGTAACTGCTCAAAAACTCTGTGATGCAATTAGAGGGCATAGCTTACGTTTTAAAGGAAACACTATTAATTTATCAGTAAGTGTGGGAATTAGCAGTAGTTATGATGCCAATGCTTCAATTAAAACACTGTTAGATCAAGCCGATAAACGCTTATATATCGCTAAAGCAAAAGGCCGAGATCAAGTGGTTATTAGTGATCAACAAACCGACCATGTTGCCAACGGTGTTATGTAACCGAACTGAATTGTAATTTTTTAAGCACTGAGTCCACTGAGTATAACCACTGATTAAACTTAGCCTGGTGTCTTTGTCATATACAAACAATTAGCAAGTGGTATTGGCTCTGGGTAATCAGCAAGCACAAAGCCAAGTTTTTTATACGCTTTAATCGCACTTTTGTTATGAGCTAATACAAATAAAGAACATGTTTGCGTAGCTAAAGTTAATTGACCTAGTTCACTGAGCTGCGTAATTAGTGTTGCTACAATGCCACCACCACGATACTCAGGGTTAACCACTAACCTACCTAGATGACAACGACCAATACGTAAATAAAACTGACCAAAAGCCATTAGCGTATTATCATCAGCAAGCAATACAAATGAGTTTATTTCATCAAGTTTTAAACCCTTTTTGAAAGAATTAAAATCGTACGGGTATCTAAAATTAGGCCCAGCCCATGCATGAACTTCTTCTTCATTTAAAAACCATGACATGATTTCTTTTATGTGGGTATTTCTGACGTGAGTTAACAACATAACGACTCTTACTTAATCTCGGGAAGTACGATATATTCCATGTTAATTGATAACAAACAATACGTTATAAATATACCAACCGCAATTAGATAATAACAATAAGGTACTTTTTACTTATGCTAATTGCTACTCCATCATTCAATTAGCCTCCCGTTTAAGTTCAGTTGTTTTCATATTTATGGGCATAAAAACCATGCGAACACTCATTTACCTAATAAAGTTACAAAGATGAAAATAAAAAATAATTGACCGATAATTATATATAAAACAATAAACACCACATCCAAATAAACAAATTTAATACATTTTAGCTGCAATAAATTAAACACAGTTGTTGACGCAACATAAAAATTACACTAGCCTTTCTGGAAGCGCTTCCACAGAAATTAATACAAGCCGCTATGGAAGCGCTTCCACACACAGTGATACCGCCGCATTTTTGTGGCGAGTAAATAATAATGATAACAGTACGAGGGAAGTCTAATGTCCAAGCATATTTTAATGAAAACAAAGTTAGCCACCAGCTTATCTTTGATTTTAGGTGCCGCAACCACTATGTCTACGTTTGCCGCCGAGGTTGAACAACAAAGTGAATTAGAAGTGATTCAAGTCACCGGTTTTAAAGGCAGTATCAAAGAATCAACTCAGCTTAAGCGTTACTCTTCTGGGGTTGTTGATGCCATTTCTGCAGAAGACATTGGTAAATTTCCAGACACTAATTTAGCTGAATCGCTGCAACGCATTACCGGTGTTTCAATTGACCGCAGCAATGGTGAAGGTTCTAAAGTGACGGTGCGTGGTTTTGGTCCAGATTATAATATGGTGACATTAAACGGACGTACAATGCCTGCGGCCTCTCTTCCTGCTGGTGGTGGTGCTCCAAACTCTCGAGCCTATGATTTTGCTAATCTTGCCTCAGAAAGTGTGAAATCAGTGGAAGTATATAAAACAGGTAAAGCAAGCATCGCATCTGGTGGCATTGGTGCAACCATTAATATCAATACTGCTCGTCCGCTTGATAACCCTGGCCTAGTTGCCAATATTGGTGTTAAAGCACAGCACGATACAACTAACCGTGTCGGCGATGATGTTACTCCAGAAATTTCAGGGATCTTTAGCTGGACAGATGAAGATGCTAAATTTGGTGCTTCACTCACAGCAAGTATGCAACAGCGTGATAGTTCAGCAACCGGGGCATTTGTTGGCGAATGGCGCACCACAGAATATGATGGCACCATCCCTCAAGCAGCAGATGACATTGTATTAGAAAATGCTCCTGCGATGGGCCAGTATTATTCAATGCCATCAGACTTGCGCTACACCATTGCAGATCGTGAGCGAACTCGTACTAATGCTCAATTAACATTGCAATACAGCCCTATTGACTCGTTTACCGCAACACTTGATTATACTTACTCACAGCAAGAGTTATTTGAAGCCCGTGCAGAGCAATCAATTTGGATGGACAACTATAAAACCCATTTAACATTTGATGACAATGCTGTTAAAACACCTATTTATTACCGTGAAGAACGCCGCGACTTATCCACTCGCGACTTAGGCTTAGCATTACAAGAGCAAAATCAAGTAAACGAAAATAATTCAATCGGTTTAAACCTTCAATACTACTTTAGTGATCAACTGAACTTTACGTTTGATGCCCACAGCTCAAAAGCCACCAGCAAACCCGATGCGCCTTATGGTAGTTGGATAAATGCAGGCTTAGGTGCCAATGTCGTGGCCGCACAACAAGTTGACTTTAGCCGTGACTTACCCTCTATGGTAATAGATTTCGATGACTGTAGTCGCACAAATCTAAACTGCTCAGGAGCGCTTGATCAAGCTGATGTAGGTAGCTCAATTTTAGATGCAAACTTTGCAAGTCAAGAATCAACCGTTGATGAATTTCGACTACACGGTAGTTATCTCATAGACAACGGCAGTATCGACTTTGGTATTGAGTCACGCTCAATGGAAAGTCACTCTTTACAATCGCTAACACGTAATACAATGGGTAACTGGGGCATTGAAAACCCTGGTGAACTACCCGATGGCTATTTAGATCCAACTAATTTTTTAGCCGAATTTGATGATTACGATACCAGTGGTTCGTTTGATCAAGGCTTTACCGGTAGTGCTTCACAGATTGGTTACTGGGCGGCAGATCAATACGGGTTCAATTTTGCGGCTGATGGCGCCTTTGCAACAAATCGCACTATTGAAGAAGATATTCAAGCGGCATTTGTACAATATAATTACAGTAACGAAATCAATGGTATGGTATTTAACCTTGTGATTGGTGCGCGCTATGAAACAACCGATATTACCTCAACTGCTAATATTGATTTACCTGATGCAGTTGCATGGGAAGGTAACAACGACTTTAATGTGCGTTACGGCACCAATAAAGATGACTATTCCTTGAGCTCAAGCTATAACCATTTTTTACCTAGCTTAGATTTTAACATTAACGTTATTGAGGATGTGACTCTTCGCGCCTCTTACAGTACCACTATTGCCCGCCCTACTTACGACAATTTAAGTTCTGCGGCAACGGTAGGTGTACCTACCGGCCCTTCGATCATTCCAGGCACCACTAATGCACCAGCAGCAACTGGTAACCCTAGCCTTGTCCCACTTGAATCGAATAATTTTGATGTATCTGCTGAGTGGTACTTCACTGATCTAAGTTATGTGTCGATTGGTTACTTTAATAAAAAAGTAGATAATTTTATTGGTCTATCACCAATGACTCAAAACTACTACGGCTTACGCGATGCATCTGCGGGTCCAAGAGCACAAGCAGCCAAAGCAGAGCTTGAGGCACAAGGTCTTGCGTTTACTGATTCAAATTTATTCCAAATGGTCGCTGCAATGGAAAATGGTGTAGCATTTGACTCGATGAGCTATGAAGAATTTGAAGCCGCTTACGACGTTCTACCAAACAGTGATGACCCACTGATGGACTTTACGGCACAAGTACCAACCAACAGTAAAGATGCCAAAATTGATGGTTATGAATTTGCCGTACAACACTTCTTTGGCGACACGGGTTTTGGCTTACAAGCTAACTACACCATAGTAAATGGTGATATTGATTATAATGTAGCCGCTGATCCAACCGTCACACAATTTGCCCTTGTTGGCTTAAGCGACACAGCTAACTTTATAGCCATGTACGAAAACGATAAGTTTCAGGCGCGTATCGCCTATAACTGGCGTGATAAATTCTTAAACAGTGCTGCCCGTTACGTTAACGAACCGGGCTTTACAGAAGAGTATTACCAAATTGATTTTAATATTGCTTACAACTACAGTGAACAAATGTCGTTCTTTGTCGAAGGGCTTAACATTACTGAACAAAATATGCGCCAACATGGCCGGTATGAAGCACAGTTATGGAATTTAGAACAAAATGGTGCACGCTATAATATTGGTATGCGTTATAACTTCTAAGCAAGGGTTATTGACTCATTAACGCCATGAGTATTAAGCCGCTAGTTGTTAGCGGCTTTTTGCGTTGCAGGTTAATAGCAATTTTATTAAAACAACAGAGCACACAATGAATAATAAAATACAACACATTGTGGTATTAGGTGGTGGCGCAGCAGGTTGGCTAAGTGCAGGGCTATTAGCCGCTGAACACCCTAAACAAAAGGTTACCTTAATAGAGTCTGCAAACATTGCTATTTCAGGTGTAGGCGAAGGCACTTGGCCGTCTATGCGCAATACGCTCAAGCGAATTGGTATCGAAGAAATAGATTTTATACGTCACTGCGATGCTTCATTTAAGCAAGGTTCAAAATTCATAAACTGGCGTAACATAAATATAGGCGAAAACTACTATCATCCGTTTATGACTCCCGAAGGCTATTTAGAAACCGATTTACACGCTTACTGGCAACATCATGCAAGCACTCAAAAATATGCCGACGCCGTTAATATGCAAAGCTTTGTTTGCCAAGCAGCACTTGCACCTAAGCAGTTACACACACCAGAATACGCGGCGGTCACTAATTACGGCTATCATCTTGATGCCGGTAAGTTTGCCACATTTTTAAAACACCACTGCGTAGAAAAACTCAATGTGCATCATATTATTGATGACGTCATCGAAGTAAAAAATAGTCATGACGATTATATTCATTCACTCACCACCATAAAGCACGGTGACATAGACGGCGACTTATTCATTGATTGTACCGGTGCTCGGGCGCGTTTGATTGGTGAGCACTATGGCGCAACGCTTATCACACAAGATCATATTCTTTTTAATAATAGCGCTATCGCTGCACATCTCCCTTATAACGATAATCAACAAGAGATCGCCTCAGCCACTTTATCAACGGCGCAGCCACATGGTTGGATCTGGGATATTGGTCTACCGAGTCGTCGTGGTATCGGTTATACCTATAGCGATAAATACTGCGATGAACAAACCGCTGTGAACACGTTAAAGAGCTATGCTGCGCTATCTGTTGGTGAACAAGTCGCCGAGCAAATACAAACTCGCAAGCTGAGTTTTCTTCCTGGTTACCGCACACAGTTTTGGGTAAAAAACTGTGTTGCTGTTGGTATGTCGCAAGGTTTTATAGAGCCACTTGAAGCATCAGCACTGGCGATGGTGGAGCTTTCAATCAGCATGTTAAGCGAACAAATGCCGCAAAACCGTACTCATATGGACTTGCTGGCTAAACGATTTAATCAGCGCTTTAGTTATCGCTGGCAGCGAGTAATCGACTTTTTAAAGTTACATTACATATTAAGTGAACGTGATGATAGTCAATACTGGCGTGATATAAAAAAACCATCGAGCATTCCTACTCGTTTGAATGAATTGCTGGCACTTTGGCAATATCAACCACCAAGCAGGTTTGATTTAATTGAAAACGAAGAGGTATTCCCCTCTGCCAGCTATCAATATGTATTGTATGGAATGGGCTTTCACACGCAAAATACAACAGCAGAAAATACCTTTAATAACTCTAAAGCTGGGCAGTATTTTTATCAGCAAAACCGTGAAAAAATTGCCAAATACTTACAAGGGTTACCAACAAATCGCGCATTATTAAATCAACTTTTAAACAATAAGGCTTAACCTGACAATGACACACAACAAACCTATAAAAAATGTGGTGATCGCTGGCGGTGGTACAGCTGGTTGGATGGCTGCGGCTGCATTCAGTAAACTCGTTGGTAAAAATATCAATGTCACCCTTATCGAATCCGACGACATTGCTACGGTTGGTGTTGGTGAAGCTACTATTCCACCGATCCGCACTTTTCATAAATTACTTGGCATAAATGAGCAAGCATTTATGAAAGCTACCCAAGCAAGCTTTAAATTAGGGATCAGTTTTGAAAACTGGGGCGAAAAAAACACCGATTATATTCACTCATTTGGCATGACGGGCAAAGAATGCTGGGCAGGTGAATTTCATCATTTTTGGCTACACAGCTTAACATTAGGACTTGAATCCGAGTTTGGTGATTACTGTTATGAACTGCAAGCAGCTAAACAAGGTAAGTGTGCTTTTAATCAGCAAAATCCAATTAATTATGCATTTCATATGGATGCGAGTCGTTATGCATTATTCCTACGTGAATTTTCAGAACAACTAGGGGTTAAACGTCTAGAGGGAAAAATAATCCACGTTAATAAATGCGCCACTTCGGGCTTCATAAACAGCCTAACTCTTGCAGATGAAAGTATCGTAAATGGTGATTTTTTTATTGATTGTACCGGCTTTAATGGACTACTTATTGAACAGGCTTTGCATACCGGCTATGAAGATTGGTCACACTTACTGCCGTGCGATAGCGCAATTGCAGTACAAACTAGAGCCATTAGCGATGATATAGTGCCTTATACCCGCTCAATAGCACATGATGCAGGCTGGCAGTGGCAAATTCCTCTGCAACAGCGCGTAGGTAATGGTCTAGTGTATTGTAGCCGTTATTTAAACGATACTGATGCAAAGCAGCTTTTACTCAGTAATATTCAAGGTGAAACTCTCACTGAACCCAGAGTAATTAAATTTAAAACTGGCCGCCGCCGCAAAGGCTGGAATAAAAACTGCCTTGCTCTGGGGCTTGCCAGTGGCTTTGTTGAACCACTTGAATCTACCAGTATTCATTTAATTATGTCGGGCATTATTCGCTTTATCCGGCTATTTCCATTTGATGGTATTACCGAACAAGCAATCCACGAATACAACAAACAGCTAAAAAGTGAGATTGAAAATATTCGTGATTTTATTGTCTTGCATTATAAAGTCACTGATCGCACTGATAGCGAATTTTGGCGTCATTGTAAAAATATGGAAGTGCCTGATACCCTTGTTCATAAAATTAGTTTATTCAAAGAAACTGGGCGGGTATTTTTAGATGACGGCGATATTTTTAGAGTCGACTCATGGGTGCAAGTAATGTTGGGTCAAGGTATCAAACCCAAACAATACCATTTAATTGCAAGCCTGATGAGTGATGATGAGTTAAGCCACTTTCTGATCAGTATCAAACAGCAAATTACTCAACGCGTGGCACAATTGCCAACATATAAAGCGTTCTTACAACAATATTGTTCTGCGGAGTAATCTGAGTGAGCATAAAAAGCCCTTTAATCACGTAAAGGGCTTTGCACAACAAAACAAAATCAAAGACTAAGTTAACTATCTGGGCAGATAATTGTTGCCTGTTTTGCTCCCTCTGGCACAAAGTTGATATTCGCCACAGAAACCGAACCGTTACCCGTGCTCTGTAATGAAAATGGGCTAATCACTCTTGAAAAATCAACGCCTTGCTCAGTAAAGCAGGTTAAGTCTATGCTGAGTGTTTGCCATCTATTTAATGTAGCCTTTTTGAGTTCTGCGCTGATATCAACACGTCCACCACAACCATGCTCGCAACTCATAGCAACAAATAATGGAGCAGAAAATTCGCTATTTATCTTGTAATCAAAACTCAGCGCTGAGTTTGCTTCGATATAAGCCACTTTATCTTCAGTGAAGTTACTATTGATTTCGGCTGTAGTAAGGCCTATACCTGTAAATACAAATGCCATTGCATCTTCTTGAATATTTTTATCTTCAGTACGATAACTAATACCTGCTAATTCAACGCTATTGCTAGCTACTTGAACTTGCTGCTGTGCTGACTTTAAAAACAATCGCCATGGATCAGTCAGCACGCCATTAAAAATAGCCATATTAGGCAAACTAGCTATATCAACACCTGAGTCTTCATTTAAATTATCTGCCAGGGTATTTTTATCTGTATAGGTTAAACCAAAGCCATAAGGAAATAGTGGCGAATAGTCTATATCATCTTTATTTACTGCGGTTTGCAGTGGTGATTTTGGCCATGAAAACGACAATTTACCAGTAAAGTCATGCTGAATATCACCTCCTGCGTCAGTTAATAATACATCGGCCACACCTTGTCCTTCTGTACCCGGTAGCCATGCGGCGACAAACGCATCAGAGGCATTTAACTCAGCGTTAACCCACATTGGTCGACCTGAAATGAATACCGATACGACCGGCACGCCTTTTGATTTAAGCTGTTTTAATAACGCTAACGACTTTTTATTATTACGCTCAAACTCAAGATTATCCCTGTCACCGTGGCCTTCTGCATAAGGTTCTTCTCCAAACACCACAATCGCCACATCAGGTTTTTGTGTAAAGTGTCCATCAGGACTTAAAATGGCCTCTCCACCTGCGGCCGTGATCTGCGCTTTTAAACCCGCAAAGATTGACGTAGCACCAGGGAAATCGGTATTTTCGTTATTGGTGCCTTGCCAAGTAATACTCCAGCCCCCCGCTTGCTTAGCAATATTAACTGCGCCATCTCCGGCAATTAATACTCGTGAATTAGCCGCTATCGGCAAAGTATTGTTGTTGTTTTTTAATAACACCAGTGATCCACGCACAGCTTGTCGCGCAATATCGCGGTGCGCTTGCGCGCCAATTAACTGCGTTTTACCTGAGAACTGACGTTTTGCAGGGCTCGGTTTATCAAATAAACCCGCTCTTAGTTTGACTCTTAAAATACGCGCAACAGCATCGTCAATTCGGCTCATGGCAATTTCACCGGCTTTCACTTGCGCTATCGTATTTTCATAAAGTGGTTTCCACGCCCCCGTAGGAACCATAAAAATATCAAGCCCCGCGTTTACAGCCTGTGGGCAGCTTTCGTTACTACAACCTACAACTTGTCCGTGGCCATTCCAATCACCAACAACAAAGCCATCAAAGCCCATTTTCGTTTTCAGTACATCGGTAAGCAGGTATTTATTGCCATGATTTTTCTTACCATGCCAGCTATTAAACGACGCCATAACAGATTGACTACCAGCCGACAAACCACCAATGTAGCCTTGAGCATGAGTATCAAACAAGGTTTGCTCTGAATCGATATTGTTACCTTGATCGTCACCATCGACGGTACCGCCATCACCTAAAAAGTGTTTAACTGTGCTAATCACCCGCTTATGACTTAAAAAATCACCATCTGCATGGCCTTGCAAGCCGTTAACAATGGCAACTGAGTACCGGCGGACAATCTCTGGATCTTCAGAATACCCTTCATAAGTTCGACCCCAGCGGTCATCACGTACAACAGCAACAGTCGGCGCAAATACCCAATCAATACCAGTAACCATCACTTCGATTGCCGTCGCAGCGGCTATTTTTTCTATTAAAGCGGGATTATTTGCTGCGCCTAAGCCAATGTTATGTGGAAATAACGTTGCACCAATCACGTTATTATGACCATGTACAGCATCGGTGCCCCACATGGTAGGAATATCGATGCCATCAAGAGAATCGTCAACCGATGCTTGATACATCTGTTCAGCAAGTGCAATCCAATCTTGTGGTGTGGCATGTTTATTCGCGTTCGGAAATGAGCCTCCGCCATTTAAATACGAGCCAAAACCATATTTACGCATATCATCAGTCGTTATATCGCGGATCTCAGGTTGAATCATCTGCGCCACTTTTTGCTCTAATGTCATCGTCTGCAAGTACTGAGCAATCTTAGACTCAATTTGCGGATCAGCTCGAACCACATTATTCAGCTTTGGCCAAATAGCTAGCAATTGTTGCTGCTGCGTTTGTTCAACAGCTCTATTATTTTGAGACGTATCTTTACTTTCGCTTGCTGAACAACCAGCCAGAGTAACTAATCCAGCTAACAAACTTAGTGTAGGTAACTTAGCTGTGTGTAAGTGTGTTTTCATTTTTATATACCTATCTATTATCAACTCATTGCTGCTTAAAAGACTCTAAGTACCTGCTGTATTACAAAAGCGAGACCAAGCGGTTTATTCATCTAAGCAACGGTAGAACTATTTTTTGTCATCATTGAAATTAAAATTTAACTGTTGACCTGTTAAGAAATAGTCACTAACCTAAATATGGAAGCGCTTCCTTAAAGTCATTAAATACCATCTATTGGCATTAATCAAATTAAATATGGAAGCGCTTTCAGGTATGTTAGCTTTAAAAGCTAAAAATAACAGCATCACGGACTTTAAAAAGAAAGCAGAGGTTTTCTATTAATGAAACAATTATCTTTACCTAAACACTCGCCGCTACTGAGCAAAGACTTCACTTTTGGCGTAGCAACTGCTTCATTTCAAATTGAAGGTGGTGCAGCAGATCGTCTGCCATGTATTTGGGACACCTTTTGTGCTCAAGACGATAAAATTGCCGATAACTCAAATGGTCTAATCGCCTGTGAACACTACACTCGTTGGCCTCAAGATATTGAGTTAATAGATTCTTTGGGCGTCGATGCCTATCGTTTATCAATTTCTTGGCCACGCGTGATGCAGCAAGATGGTAGTTTAAACCCATTAGGTGTGAAATTTTATACTGATCTTCTAGATGAACTTAAACGCCGCAACATCAAGGTATTTGTCACTTTATATCACTGGGATCTACCGCAGTATTTAGAAGATCAAGGCGGCTGGTTAAATCGTAATACCGCCTATGAATTTGCTCACTACACAGATCTTATTAGCAAAGCGTTTGGTGATCGTGTTTATTCATATTCAACCTTAAATGAACCTTTTTGCAGCTCTTATTTAGGGTATGAAATTGGTGTGCATGCCCCAGGTATTGTCGGTCGGGAATTTGGCCGAAAAGCTGCCCATCACTTATTATTAGGTCATGGTTTAGCGATGCAAATGCTGGCTAAAAATAGCCCACAGACACTTAATGGTATCGTACTCAACTTTACTCCCTGTTACCCGGTAACACAAAGTGACGCAGATCTTAAAGCCACAGCCTTTGCTGATGATTATATTAACCATTGGTATATGCGCCCTGTAATGACTGGCAAATACCCAGATATTATTGAGCAACTTCCAGCAGAGCAGCGTCCAGATATTCACCCCGGTGATATGGAAATTATTGCGCAGCCATTAGATTACCTTGGCGTTAATTTTTATACGCGTTTACATTACCAAGCAAGCGCTGATGATTTTTATGACGAGCGCCCACATCAAGGCCTATTAACTGATATTGGTTGGGAAATTTACCCGCAAGCACTTACTGAATTATTAGTATCGTTAAATGAGAAATATACCCTACCACCGATTTATATTACTGAAAATGGCGCAGCAATGGCCGACAAGATGATAGATGGTAAAGTTAACGATTCAGATCGCATAGCTTACTATCAGCAACACTTAAACGCATTGCATAACGCAACTGAACAAGGTGTGGTGATCCATGGCTACTTTGCATGGAGCCTAATGGATAACTTTGAATGGGCTGAAGGCTATTCAAAGCGATTTGGTATCGTTTATGTTGATTATCAAACTCAACAACGTACTGTAAAAGCCAGTGGCCTTGCGTATAGTAGTTTAATTACTAGCCGGTAAACTTAGCTAGTGCTCCTTTAAAAACAACAATAAGAAACACACAGTGAACAAAATTCCTTTATACGAAAAAATCGGTTATGCGATGGGTGATGCCGGAGCCAACTTGGTTTGGCGAGGTGCACTTGCCTACCTAGCAGTATTTTACACTGACACATTTGGCATATCGGCTGCGGCCGCAGCTATGTTATTTTTGGTGGTTAGGTTATCCGATGGTGTAACCGATATCATTATGGGAATGATTGCAGACAGAACCACCACTCGGTTTGGTAAATTTAGACCGTGGATTTTATGGTCTGCTCCTTTTTTAGGACTGTTCATGGTGTTGTGTTTCACCACACCTGATTTCAATGACACCAACAAGTTAATTTACGCCTACATTACCTACATAGGCTTAACGTTAGCTTATACGGTGAGTAACGTGCCTTACTCTGCATTAATGGGAGTAATGAGTCCAGACGATACCGAGCGCACGAAACTATCGAGTTTTCGCTTTGCCGGAGCCTTTGCAGGCGGTTTATTAGTGATGGGCTTTTTACCTGAACTGGTTGCTTATTTTGGCGATGGCGATAACGCCAAAGGTTATCAGTTAACCATGTACTTATTTGCAGCATTACTAATTGTTTTGATGGTGATCACTTTTGTTAGCACCAAAGAGCGGGTAATACCCCACAAAACAACCAGTGGTAATTTAAAATCAGAGCTCAAAGATTTAACTAAAAACTTACCCTTTATTATTCTGCCATTATTGGCAACTACCTTGTTCTTTTATTATCGCGAAATCTACAGTGGGCTATTTTTTGCATTTATCATGACTATGATGACTGTTGTGATAAAAAAATTACTCAACAAAGATCATCAAAATCTCACCGGAACTCAACGTGATATGGTTGATTTGCTCACCAACAAGCCTTGGTTAATTTTATTAGGCATGGGCTTTTTGACCATGATGTTCAACGGTATAAAGTATGGTGTAATTGCTTATTACTTTAAATATCAGGTTGGCAGCGAACTGATGGCAGGCCAATACTTCGTTGCGTTATTAGTGGTGTCTATCCTCGGCGCTCTTGCCACTGGTAAACTTGCCGAACTAATAGGCAAACGTAATTTATTTATCATCTCTTTAATATTAAGTGGCTTATTAACCACAGCATTTTATTGGGTGCCTGCTGACAACATTGTTGCCATATTTACTTTTGGGTGTGCAGCTGAATTTTTTGCTGCCATGATGCCTACCCTGTTTTTTAGCATGTTAGGGGATGCTGCCGATTATTCTGAGTGGAAAAATAAACGCCGCGCCACGGGCTTAATTTATTCCGCAGGGACGTTTGTGCAAAAAACTGGCGGCGGTTTCGCTGGGGCATTAGTATTAGTGGTATTGGCAGGCTATGGCTATAACGGCATGAACGAAGCAACCATTACGCAATCATTACCTGGCATGCAACTATTAATGAGTTGGATCCCCGCAGCATTTGCTTTTTTAGGTGCCGCCTTGATGCTTATCTATCCGTTGACACCCGCAATGACGCAGAAAATCACGGAAGACTTGGCTTTTAGACGCAGTAATGTGTAAATTATATTTCATTATGAATACGTTTTTATAAAGTGCGAATAATCACGCTAGGAAATTAATGGCTACAATTTATCAAGTATCAGAACTTGCAGGTGTCTCTCTCTCTACGGTATCAAGGGTTCTGAACGACAATGATTATGTAAGTAAAAAAACCAAGAAAAAAGTGCTCGAAGCAATGCAGCAACTTGGCTATCAACCCAGTTCTATTGCCCGTTCTTTAGCATCGAGTCGTACCAGTAGTGTTGGTGTTTTAGTCTCTGAACTAGACGGCCCATTCTTTGGCCAAATGATGTCGGCGATAGAGCAGCAACTTCGTGCCGCAGGTAAGCATGTTATTATTACCGCAGGGCACAGTGACGAAGACAAAGAGAAAAATGGCTTTGAATTTTTAATCAGTCGTAACTGTGATGCCATAATTGCCCATGTGGAAATAGTATCGGACGAATATTTAATTGAACTTAGTAAGGGAAAAATCCCCATTTATTTAATGAGCCGTTATGTTGAGGAAATTAAAGACAACTGTATTAGTCTTGATAACGTTCTGGGCGGTTATCTTGCCACTAAAACGATGATCAATAAAGGTCACAAAAATATTGCTTATATTGCGGGTCCACAATTTAAAGTTGATGCGTCAGACCGACTCGTAGGACATAAAAAAGCGCTTGCTGAATACAATATAGCCTTTGATGAAAGCCTTTTTTACATTGGCGACTTTAAAGAAACCGGCGGCAATGATGGCTTAAAACATTTTATTGAAAATAAAGCGCAATTTAGCGCAATTGTCTGTGCCAATGATGAAATGGCCTCAGGTGCGATGAAGTTCGCCAGAGAACACGGTTTTAATTTACCGAAAGATCTCGCCATTATGGGCTACGATAACGTGATTTTCACCAATTACCTTTACCCAACTCTAACAACCATAGATAACCCAGTCCCAGAGATGGGCAGAATGGCGGCTAACCTTGTACTTAAAGACATTTACAAACGCCCTGGCATTACAATTAATCGTGTATTCCAGCCGACTCTCGTTTTAAGAGACTCCACGCCAGATATTAATTAATGCGGTAAAATCATTCGTTCACTAGGTTGAATTTTCAACTAACGAATTTGCTGATCAGCTAAACTTAGATTCAGCCCATGCAATTCATTACGTACCCATCGGCCATCTAAGTATTGTTCAAGGTGGTCTTGGGCAAATGTTAAAAAACTACGCGCAGCATGAGCAATATGCCGATCAGTGCGGATCACAAAGTACCAATGACTTGCTAAGCTTGCATCACTTACAGTTAATACTTTGAAGCCATGATCTCCTATTGGCAACACATGGCGAGACAGCACACCAATTCCCATTCCTGATGATACTGCAACGCGAATAGCCTCATTACTTGCCATTTGCACGCTGTTACTCAGTACTAAACCGCGTCTTTGCAGTTCGCTCTCAAATAACATCCGGGTTGCAGAGCCAGGCTCCCTTAATAAAAAGCGGTATTTCACTAGCTCAGAAAGTGCAACGTGTTGTTGATTAGCTAATGGATGATCAGTAGGCACAATAAACTCAAGCGGGTTTTTTAAAAACCGTGCCGCTTTTGCATGTTCAAGTGACGGTGGATGGCTAAATACATAAATATCATCTTCACCGCGTTCAAAGCGCGCTAACACCTCTGCTCTATTGCCAATCTCAAGAGGCAACTCAACATGAGGATGCAAATTACTATAGGGCCCGAGTAATTTTGGCAAAATATATTGTGCGGTATTCACCATGGCGATTTTACATCGCCCGCGCTCACCCCCTTTGAGTTCAGCTAAAAAATCGTTGTAATCATCAAAGTGGCCAAACACTCGTTGGCAAGTCCTAAATAACTCATGCCCGGCTTCTGTGACATGCAGTTTTTGTTGCTGCATAATCACCAGCGGCTCATCTACAGCCTCTTGTAAACGTTTAATTTGCAGCGACACCGTTGGCTGAGTTAAGTGTAAACGCCGTGCGGTTTCACTGATCGAGCCGGTTTTTACTACACTCATAAACACTTCAAGCAGCCGAAAAGAAATATGTCTTAAATCCATCGCTATCACATCCCCTCTGGTATTAATCAACCCATAGATAATAACCTATAACCAACTACCAATCATTTTATTATTTACAATGCATGATTTTATCTACAATAGCGCAACTTTAAATTAATAGGAGAAAGGTGTGCCAGATATTGTTGTAATGTTTTTTGTTTTGGGTTTAGTTGCGGGGATTTTACGTTCTGATCTCGTTATTCCAAAAGCAACTTACGAGACCTTAAGTTTGCTGCTGATGCTGACCATAGGCTTAAAAGGCGGCATGGTATTACACGGCAATCTTAGTTGGCAATTATTGCCAGAAATGGGCTCGGTGATGCTGCTTGGCGCATTTATACCTTTAATGCTCTACCCTATTTTAAAATATGTGATAAAACTTTCGGTAGCGAACAGCGCAAGTATCGCCGCCCATTATGGCTCCGTAAGCGCGGGGACATTTGCAGTCGCCCTCGCTTATGCTGAATCGGCGCAGCTAGCAGTAGGTGCTGAAGTAACCCTGTATTTAGTGATGCTAGAGCTTCCCGCGATTATCGTAGGGCTGTTAATTTATCGACGACTTGATAAACAACATAGTGCCGATAATACCTTATCGCTTAAAGCACTCTGGCATGAAACCTTAACCAATAAGAGCGTTATTCTCCTCGTAGGCGGTGTTGTTATTGGTATGATGTATGGCACACAGCAAGGCAGCCAAGTAACTGGATTATTAACCAATAGTTTTAAAGTCGTGCTTGCATTATTTTTACTCGAAATGGGTTTAACGGCAGCGCAAACATTACGCCCTATACCTTGGCATCACTGGAAACTGACACTATTTGCTATAATCAGTCCATTAATATTAGGCGCGATTGGAGTCAGTGTCGGCACTTTATTAGCGCTTGAGTTAGGCTCAATCGTTATCTTGGGGAGTTTAGTGGCCAGCGCATCTTATATTGCAGCGCCTGCCGCTATAAAAGCCGCAATCCCCAAAGCCGATATAGGTCTGGCTATGCTCAGTTCACTAGGCATCACTTTCCCATTTAACGTACTTATCGGTATCGGTTTGTATCATCAACTTGCTGTTGCGATGCAATAAATTAAACAATAGATAAGGGCTATTTAGCCCTTATCTATCTATAGGTTAAGCAAGCTCGGGCCATTGAATTGACTTACTGTCTTTGCCATTTTTACAGCTAAGTGGATCATTACCTTTATAATTTTTGCATCCCCAAAACTGCCCTTTTGCACTATTGCGTAATACCATTTCAGCACCGCATTTATCACACGTTGGCACTAGATGGTTACAGGCTGTATTTATACATAATTTAAACCCTGTATAGCGACTGCGAGTCATTGGGCTTTGGCACTGCTCGCACGATTTTTCTTTATGCCCACAACGCGGAAATAACGAACAGCCGTAGAATGGCCCAAAACGACCACTGTGTTTTTTTAATACCCCGCTATCACAGCGCATACAGTTTATATCTGCGATATGTAATTGATCAACATCACTAGTAAATTCATCCAGTTCTATGTCATGTTCAGCAATTAACTCCGAGACAAAACAACTGCTATTGGTCATATCAGCAATGATGTAGGCGCGGTGTTTTGCGCGCGTTAGTGCAACGTAAAATAACCGTCGCTCTTGTGCGTAAGCGAAGTTTTCTGGCGCTGGTAATAAAGCTTCGATAATTGCGGGCGCAACTTTTTCAGATGGAAAACCATGTTTACCCTTTTGTAATCCGATAATAATAACATGATCGGCTTCTTTACCTTTTGAGGCGTGAAAAGACTGCGACTGAATTTTTAACAACGGGTATTTAACACTCATGGTTTTAATATCCGTATTTGTTGGTAGCTGAAACCAAAATCGCGCTAAAAAATACACGGTTGTGGGTTTACATGCCTTGCTGTGTATTGTGCAGAGTATGTCATCAATCGCACCATTTAATAGTTCAGGAATGTCACTGTAATAACTATTTTTATAACCAATAGACGCATTACTACTGCGCCTTAATAACGACACACTAGGATGTGAAACCTGAGTTAAAGAAGTAATCGTTTTATCAAGCTGCGCGGGATTTTTACTAATAAATGCTGAGGCAACTTCACCAATTTTATTATTGAAACGAAACGTAAGACCCAGCGCCGTTTGCGTAGTAAAGCCAAAATACGTTGCAAACTCAGTGGTCAACTTAATATCAGCGCCGCTAAATCGGTAAATTGCTTGCCAATCGTCACCCACTGCAAATACTGAACTACCTTTGTTGCTATCGCGAAGTGCTTTAACCAATCGTGCTCTTGGCTGTGATATATCTTGAAATTCATCAACCATAATATAACGCCAAGGCGATTTAAACTTGCCCGACTCAACATACTCGATTGCCTTGATAATCATATCATCAAAGTCAATTTCACCGCGCTGCTGCAAGTGAGCGTTGTAGTTAGATAAAATTGGTTTTAATAGCGCCAACGCTTGGGTTGTTTGTTTGGCGTCAAGGGAGCGTTTAATGACATCAACTTCATCAGCATCAGTTAAATAAGCCGCCTTATATAAACTCAGCAATTGACTAAATAACGCAGCTAATACGGTGATCCTGCCAGTTTCTTTTAAGCTTTCGAGCAGTGATTCTAAGGGCAATATCTGTGTTTTCACGCTCGCACTTAAAAGCGCTTGTTCAAGTTCGTTTAACAGCTTACCTTGTTTATGTTGCCCATAAGTCAAAGCTATACAGTGAGTGTTATTACTGGCATGAGTGGTATTTTTCCAATCAATTTCGCTATGGTATTGCGCTTTATCAATGTAAGGCGCAGTATTGCCAGCGTCATCGATGCCGTAATATTCAATGTAAATATCGTACTCAGGTAAATAAAAATCAGGCTTGTACTGTCTGCGTTCAATGGTTTTTACGTCAACTTTATAAGGCGCTTCGTATTGATAATCTATGCCGTGATAAAACAGCCAATTAGCTATATATAACTCACCAAAGCTTTTTACCTTGTCGCCTTTTAGGCTACGGATATCGTTATCATTTAAGTAGCTGTAATAATCACCCAATGTTTTAAAATCAAATTCATTTTTTTCAACATAATAGTATTTACTAAAATATTCTAAAACCAGATGACGATACTCGGCACTGTTTTCAATCAATGATTCAAAGCACTGCTGCACCCATTTTGCTTTCGCTTTTTCGTCTTCTGCAAATACACTCATAGTCGGTTTAGCACGTTCAACTTGTGAGATAATCGCCAGTCCGACACTATGAAAAGTAGCGGCTTTTATTTTATCGGTGGCGAGCTTATTTTCGATCCGTTGATCCATTTCATCAGCAGCTTTGCGACCATAGGCCAGCAATAAAATATCACTGTAACTTGCCTGCTGACTTTGCACTAAAAACCCAGCCCTGCCAATCATAACACTGGTTTTACCGGTGCCTGCGCCAGCCAATAACAAGTTATTATCGTCATCAATCACACAAGCACGTCTTTGACTTAGTGTTAATGGATTTGCTTCAACACGGTCAAAAAAAGCGTGGTGTAGGTTAAGTTGCTTAGTAACGTATTTTTGTTGTAGATACTGGGTAAGTGCAGCATCCCAGTTTGCATATTGCTCTAATACGTTTATTTTTTTATCCACTAAAACAAATGCGGGGCTGATTTTTATCCACGGCAACCAACGATCATGCTCTTGCTGTGCCAACCGCTGAATACGACTAACATAAGACTGGCGTAAATATCGCTGCTTGACCAGTTTTGTTATTTTATTAAGAAAAGTGTCAAGCTTAGCTTCATTAGCGTTCACCCAATAGCGTTCAAATTCAGCTTTAAATTTACGGTGAGCACCATATGCCAGCAGCGAAAATGTATGATTTTGTTGTGCCGTAACAAAAGAAATCGTTTGACCAAACAAGCCGAAAGCAAACGACGGCGGTGCCTCCAAATCACTCCAACTTATTTGTCTCGTTGAGTTACCTTGGCAAATAGTCAACATATGGTGATCAAACGCCAACATGGCTTTATTAGAAAACATCCTGCCAAACAGGCTAACTGCAATAGAATTCATTACTGCTGAATTCCTAAATAAAAAGAGTGAATTACCGGTATTTTAAGTTAATCAGCTGGATAAGTGTGAAAATAACGGCAATTATTTTAGCGTAGTTTTTCATCTGGATTTAAAAAGAACATTTTCTTCCAGCCTTGGCTTTGCGCGGTCATTAACCATGGGTACGGTAGTAACGATAAAATAGAGTAATGTACGTGAGGTTGTTTACCTGCCGCATTCCCCGTGTCTCCTAAGCTACCAATCAGCTCACTGACTGCAACATAGTCTCCTGCACTTACCGAATAACTTTCTAAGTGGGCAAAGTAATGCAGTCGCCACTTAGGCCCAAGTAATGCCACCACTTTACCACCGCGCTTTAGCTCACCTGAATACAGCACCACACCACTTACCGAAGCAACCACTGCCGTGTGTTTTTTGCCAAAAATATCTATCCCTTTGTGTACACCTGATTTACCCCAAGGGCCATACCAAAAGGTATTATGATGCCAATCATTTGCTGTTGCACCTTTGACTGGGATCACTATTTTTTCAGGTATGAGCAGCCCAATAACAAGGACTGTCAAGAATGTTAGTCCCATGTACTTCATCACTTTCATTACAGCTTCCTTGAAATAGTTTAACAGTGAAATAGTTCATTATTGTTTGATACGTGTGCAACCAGCCACTCACACAACTCATGTGTTAAACTATCTTTTTTAAGCTGTAATTGGTCTACCTGCTGCGTTGTAACCGCCGTTAGCCATGCCTCTAGCATTGACTCAAAGCCCCGTTTATATAGTGTTGCTTGCCAATCATTTTGCATCGCGCTCTGCTGTATTCCATTGACCATAGAGGTCATATTGGTTAGCGATTCAAACCGCCACTTTTCATTCAAACCGGTTATTTCAACCACTTCTTCATTACAGCCACTTAATCTATCCATAGCGCCTTGAAATAACCGCCCCTGAAACTCAAAACTAACATGTATTGCTGCCAATAAGCCTTGTGGATCTAGCTGTGAAAACACCTGTAACTGGTTAAGTTGATCAAAACGCTCTACATTTGCAAAATGGCATAAACTATCAACCACATGGATGAAGTCATCAAAAATAAAAGTGCGCGGCTGTGCTGGTAAATTTAAGCGGTTTTTTTGCCATTTAAGATGGCGTATTTGTGGCTTTGCAATATCGGCCATAATTGGTAAAAAGCGACGATTAAAACCTAAAAATAATGGCGTGTTATGTTTAGTTGCTAACGCAATAAGTTCACTTACCTCACTAAAACTATACGCTAATGGCTTATCCACAAACGTAGCGATTTTTTGTTCAAGTGCCTGCTTCGCAAACGTAAAATGAGACTCAGTATTAGTGTGGATCATCACCCCATCGGGCTTACACGCCAGTACCGCTTGGTAATCTGTAAAGCACTTTTGAACCCGATACTGCTTCGCTAACTGCGTTAATGTTGTCAGGTTTCGTGTACAAAAAATAGGATCGATCTGTGCATGTTGCGTGGCAATAGGTAAATATGCTTTTTGTGCTATATCCCCAAGCCCGACTAAAGCGATTGTTAGCTGGTTCATTTTTACTACTGCCTCTTGATGAAAAATAAAAACACAGCATACCAAGTTATTATTTAGATTGATAAAACAACTACAAATTTTAAACAATTTCGCTAAAAAAATGATACCAAAATGACGTAAATAACCGGTTTATTTACCTAACTAAGTGTTCTAAATAAAATGTTGAGTAAATATTCAAATATAACTTTACTTGTGTTCAAAATCGGATTAAATTCGCCGCAAAATTAACCAACCAAAAATAATTGCCAGCTATTAAAACACTCCAACGCAATTATTTATGCCCTTTAAATCGGATTCTTTAATGGTTGAGCTCGCTGCCGGTCATAAACCAAATAACCCACTTGCACCTGTTATTGGTTTGTCTTTTTTTGCTATTGCCTCAGGCTTTTTAATGAGTCTAATTCCTTTATCATTGAGCGCCTTTGGGCTTGATAATGAACTTGCCTCTTGGTTAGCTAGTGTCTTTTATCTTGGCTTATTAATTGGTGCTTTTTTTATTGAGCGTATTGTTGCAAGAGTAGGCCACCGTCATGCTTTTCTGGCATTTCTGGGGTTATTAATTTTCAGTGTTGCAGCACAGCTTATTTTACCTAATGCCAACGTGTGGCTTTTAGCCCGCTTTGTAGCTGGTATCGCCGTAGCTGGGGTATTTGTGGTGGTTGAATCTTGGTTACTAATGACTGACACTGCCAAAGCACGAGCTAAACGATTAGGCCTGTATATGACATCCCTGTACGGTGGCAGCGCCGTTGGCCAACTAGCTATCGATCCGCTTGGCACCAGTGGCCCACTCCCCTATTTGTTTGTTATTGCTCTATTATTTTTAGCGATGTTAGCACCGCTGCTGATTAAATCAGGGCAACCGCAAAGTCAGCACTCGCAAAAGCTACAATTAACTGAGTTAAAAAAGCTCAGTCGCCCAGCAATTTTAGGCTGTTTGGTATCAGGATTAGTACTTGGCCCAATATACGGTTTAATGCCAGTATATATCGCTGCCCAAAGTGAGCAGGCCGCTTTTACTGGCACCTTGATGGCGGTGATTATTTTAGGCGGTATGTTAGTACAGCCGTTGGTGAGTTATTTATCAACACGAATGGCAAAAAGCTTATTAATGGCATTATTTTGTTTATTTGGCGCGATGGGTGTAGTTGGTATTATGCAAGCTGTACACTTCAACGTATTGATGGCCAGTTACTTTATTTTAGGGGCTGCAAGTTTTGCACTCTACCCCATTGCCATCACCTTAGCCTGTGACGCATTGCCAATCGAAAAAATAGTCTCAGCAACGGAAATTATGTTACTGAGTTACAGCTTTGGCTCGGTCTTTGGGCCTTTGCTTGCTGCCAACTTATTTGCTTCAGCTAACGGCATTATGTTGTATTTAGGCGGTTGTTTATTCACCACCTGTATTTATATGCTGATCAAAAGCCTTAAAGGCATCTCCACTGACAATACCCCTGTGGCAGGATAAGCCATAGCCTAATAACGCAAAAACCCCATGCTGAGTTAACAGTATGGGGCTTTAATTCAAGTAATAAGGCCTAATTTATAACGATAGGTATTCTTTAGCACGAGTAAGGTTATGCGATACCATCGCGCTATCAGCCATTTGTGCAGCTTCATATAAATCTGAAAGACCAGCGGTATCATTTTTAGCCATCATACGTGATACACCGCGATTACTTAATGCAAACGATGTTAATTCACGTAATTTCATTTTTGGGCCTTCGCTTTGTTTTAGCAACGCAATCGCTTTAGTACAAATAGTTTCTGCTTGCGCGTAATTTTTTGATTTAACGTTTAGTGCGCAATTATTAAATGATTGTTCAACTGGCTGTGGCGCTGTTGCTGTCTCAATAACCATTAATTTGTAATCACTTTGATCAGCCAGAGCAACAGCTGAACATGTTAATAGTGAGCTAAGAGCAATAGTTTTGATAAGTGTACGTTTCATGATTATATTCCTATTTGATTATTTGCCTAAATCGTGTCGTATCTGGTGCCGACAATTGAACTTTAGAGTGTTAGCTCAATTTCAACAAACGATAAAAATAAACCTAATAGGTGAAGAAAATTAACTTATAGACTTTAGTCTAATAAAACAGCTTCCTCGCTCTGTTAATATTAATTGCATTAAATTATTGACCTTATAGCTTCACGAAAATAACTCAATAACAGGGCAAAAATTATGACGTATAGTTGTTCTCTGCAATTGCTCTTGCATTGCTCTACCTTTTGCCTCCATGAATTTACTTTAACGCAATTAGTGAGCTATTTGATCAGCAAGAATGCCCATATTTTTAATAGATATACTATAGCTGCTTGAATAGCTAAATCGCGCAATTTTGTTCAAGTTTTTATATTTCAATCTGCTTATACTCAAGCAATAGGTGATTAGCGAAGAGTGCGAAGCAAATGAATCAATTTCAGTACATCAACGATAAAACATTAAACCAGTTTACTTTGCTTGATGCGAAGATGACCGACTTTAGCTACTCAAAACATGCCCATGAAGAGTACTCACTGGGTGTTACCTTAAAAGGTCGGCAAGATTTTTTTAGTCAAAGAGCCTTTCACAAAAGTCCAACTGGCGGAGTAATAGTATTTAACCCAGAAGACGTTCACGATGGTCACTCAGGTTTAACAGAACATCTTGAATACGTTATGCTCTATGTACACCCAAATGAATTTGAACCAATGTTTAAAGCATTGGGTTACACCAAACATGCAACGCCAAGAGTCGCTACACCTTTGCTGGCAGACCCACAATTAGCACAGCAGATTTTAGCGCTCAAACAACTTATCAGTGGTAACAATTACACAACCATTGATACCGAAAACACGCTGTTTAATATTGCTCATTCAATCATCAAACAGACAGGCTGCGCCATAGAGCCGCTGGGGCTCAGTTCAAGAAAAGACACTTTATTACTTAAAGCAAAAGACTACATTATGGCGAACTTAGGTCATGACATCTCAATTGATGATATCGCTGGTGTCGCTACTATGTCGAAATATCATTTCATTAGGCTGTTTAATAAGCAGTTTGGCCTAACGCCTTATCAATATGTGGTGAACTGTCGGATAAATATGGCCCGAAAATATATCGAATCAGGCGCACGAGCATCTCAGGTCGCATTAGATTCGGGCTTTGCCGATAACAGCCATTTAAATCGCCATTTCAAGCGTATTTATGGTTTAACTCCTAAACAATACCAATTACAACTTTCGCTCTAAACAATAAGGGATCAAAATGTTAGAAATATTCGCTTATGCAATAGGTATAATGTACACCCCTGGACCCATCAATCTGCTCGGTTTACAAAGTGGCATCAATAATAAAACCACGGCACATTTAGGCTTTTTCTCAGGTGTAGCCACCGCGATGCTAATCTTATTTATATTACTAGGCTATGTGGGTATAGAGTTGATCCCGGCGAAAATATTACCAGTTTTAAGCTTTGCAGGTTGTTTATATATACTATATATCGCGGTTAGAATTGCTAAAACACAGGTCAATTTTAACAATCAAAAAACCACTACAAAATCGCTGTCATTTAGTAACGGCTTATGGATGCAGCTACTTAATCCCAAAGCACTGGCTGCGACATTACCCATCACCACCATTCAATTTCCAGCAGCGGATATATCAGGCATGGCAGTCATCGTTTGGTCATGTATCCTCGCATTACTAGCGTTTGGCGCTCCTGCGAGTTACTCATTAGCTGGCCATGCTATTGGTAAACATATGACAAACTCAAAATACTTTAAAATAATTAACTTAGTCATGGCTGTTTTGCTGGTCGTGGTTGCCATTGATATAGCCCTCACACACGTATTAGTACAGTAATTATGATTATTACTTCACTCAGTATGAGTGAAGTAAACAGTTAACTATCCTGCTTGAATCTCTACCTGCTTAATCTAAACCTTTTGATGAACGCACCACTGAATTCTAGCTGTTAAAAATAACATCTTGAAGATTACTTTCTGATAATTTCACATTTTTAACACTACAACCTTGCAACTACACCTTTAAGAGTAAGCATAACGGTTATTAAAAACTATATAAATGTAATATAATACTATATGATTACTTTAGCTCCTCTGCTAATCTACAAAGGAAATTAGTTTTTCTATATCAACCTAAACTCTGGTTAACATTTTAACTAACAGTTTGTTCTTATTTTATAAACTTATATTTCACCTTTCCATCCATAGACTTCCAGTGATAATAAAACGAATTTAAGATATAAGTATTTGATTATTAAATAAATCGAACGCTGGAAATAGCTGCTGGAAATAGATTTATTATCCACAGTTCAAATTATATTAATGGTTCATATTGTGTTCTTAACAGCGTCCCAGTCTTCACTGTTAAGAATATAATATGCTTAACCCCAACTAGAAGGTGTGATTATCAATGTTCAAAAATTTAAACTTAGGGAAAAAAATAGGTGTTGGCTTTGCAACTGTACTTTGTTTGTTGTTAGTCGTCGTTGGCATCAGCATGGCAGCATTACAAAAAGCCAGTTCAGAAACAGGTGAATACCAAAAAATAACGCAAGTCACTACTCTAGCAGGTAGAATTCAGGCCAATATGCTGATGATGCGAATGTCAGCCTCTAAATTTCTGCGCAATAAGGATTCCGAGTCAGTAAAAAGCTTTAAAGAGCGCTTTAATGCCACAATGCAATTTACTACAGATAGTAAAAACGATATCAGCGACCCCAAAATGAATGCTGTAATTGACCAAATATTACAGTTGATAAAAGAATATAATCAGGCGTTTGAGAGCGTTGTAGTATTAATGGATGATATACAAAAAAAACGTATACCTGCCCTCAGTCAATACGGTGAAGATGTGCGCCGTGAATTAGATTCAATTACCGACACGGCGTTTACTGATAACAGCCTGACCTCTTCGTATCAGGGCGCAAGTGCACTAAGTTCAATGCTAACTGGCCGTATTTTTGTACTTAAGTTTATTGGGTCGGTTAACAACAAAGACTACCAAGCTGCAATGAACTTTTTAGTCAACGATCTAAAAGGCGAGTTAGACACGCTCGATAGCAATCTACAAAATCCGCAAAGAAGAGCATCTCTTAAAAAAGCGATGCAAAGCTATAACTCATATATTAATCACCTTAAAGAACTTAATGAGCAGTTAATTAAGCAGAACGATATTTCACAAAATACCTTAGATATGATTGGCCCAAAAGTCGCGAATCTAATTGAAGACATTAAGTTGGAAATGCTGAGTAAGCAAACCGCTCTTGGCACTGAATTAAAAGAGGCGATTAGTTATAGCTTCTATTTTTTATTATCAATATCGATGCTTGCTATCGTTATCGGTATTGCGGCTGCAATGATGTTATCCCGTATTATTACCAAGCCAATTCATGAAGCAGTAGCAGCTGCAAATCAGCTAGCAAAAGGTCAACTTAATATAAATATACAAAACACTGCAAACGACGAAACAGGCCTGTTACTTAATGCTATTAGCAATACAGCAAATAATTTAAAAACAATGATCTCTACGATTACAAATGCAAGTAAAGAGCTTGAGTCTGCTTCACAAGAGCTTGCAGCGGTAACAGATCAAACTTTACAAGGGATCCGTAATCAAGAGTCTGAAACGGATATGGTTGCAACCGCTATGAATGAGATGACCATAACTGTGCGTGATGTAGCCAATAATGCAGCCCAAGCAGCTGATACGGCAAATACTGCAAGTAACGAAGCCGTATTGGGTTACCAAGTTGTCAAAGAAACTATCTCATCAATAAATAAACTTTCAAGTAATATTAATGACTCTGCGGCAGAGTTAAGCGGTGTACAACAATCTGTAGAAAGCATTAGTACGATATTAGATGTGATCAAAGCGATTGCCGAACAAACCAACTTATTAGCTTTAAATGCTGCTATTGAAGCTGCCAGAGCTGGTGAGCAAGGTAGAGGCTTTGCAGTTGTTGCCGATGAAGTTCGTTCACTAGCATCTAGAACGCAAAATTCAACGGGTGAAATACATAATATAATCAAACAACTACAAACTGGCACAAATAGCACAGTGGCAACAATGGGTATAGGTAAAGAAAATGCCTTAGTATGTGTTACTCAATCTGAAAAAGCCAGTGCAGCACTTGAGTCAATTACAAATAGTATTTCAATCATAAACGACATGAATATACAAATAGCCAGCGCCGCAGAGCAACAAAGCTCTGTCGCCGAAAGCATTAATCAAAATGTTGTCAATGTGAAAACTATTTCTCAAGAAAACTCAGTTGCAGCAAGTCAAACTAAGAGTTCGAGTGAGGATATCGCCCGTTTAGCAACGCAATTAAATCAATTGATCGTTAAATTTACTGTTTAATGTCATTTTTATATGTAACTGTCTGGTGAAGATTAATTACCGCACAGTTACAGTGCCAGCCAAAATGACTTGTAGAGCTCCACAACCCTTTACCAAATATATAGTTAGCTTGAGCTTTGGTTTAAATATTTAATAACATGTTGATTAAAAATCAATATTCGTTTTACTCTCCAGCCAGAGATAGATCTATTATCAGCAGATCAGAATAATTAATGCTTGCTGTGGCCATACTGAATAAGCTAGATTACGCGCTTTTTAAACTATACTTGAGGGACTATTAAGCAGTGAAGAACTTTATGTCGGTATTCAACTGGTACAATGCGTCAATAAAGCAAAAAATTGGTGGATTATTTGTTTTTTTATTAACGTTTTTGTTTTGTGTTATTGTTTTTTCGGCCTATAAAGTAAATCAAATAGAACGTGAAATGCGCGTAGTGGCTTTTCTGGATATTCCGTTAAGTCAGTTAATGCAACAAGTGGAATTCATAGAGCTTGAACAACACCTGCAATTTGAGCAATTTCAACTAAAAAACAAAATTGATGATAAGCCGCTCAACCCACATCAACAATTTGCTTTTGAAAAACAAAAAATAAAACAATTGCTCGATAAAGCGGTAGCAATGATTAATCACTCATTAGCATTAAAAGAAGTCATATTACAGCCTGAAGCACATCAAAAAGTGGCCACCACAATTGAAAACTATACGCAAAAAAGTGACGAGTTCGAAAACTATTTAGAAAATGTTTACCAACAAAATCAACTTACTGAGCAAGCGCGGTTGCAAGTCGAAACAATGGCAACTGAGCTAGAAAGTGCAGAAAAGCAAATAATAGCGCAATTAAATAAATTAACCTCTGATGATGCGTATTACACAGATCAGCACGAAAAAGACTTTCTATTTGTCAGCAGCTTACTCGGTATATGCGCCATCATCCTAGGCTTGCTGTTAACGACCTTTATTATTCAAATTATTTTACGTCGTATTCAACGCATCCAATCTAATATCGAAACGTTAAACTCTTCTGTTGAACACCATGAGTTACCCTTGGAACTTCAAAAAAAGATCAAAACTAAAGATGAGCTTGCAGCATTAGAACACGATATAAAAATTGTTATATCACGTTTGAATCAGGAAATGACTAGCCGTGAGGAAATTGAAAAACAATTAATAATATTAGCAACCCAAGATCGCTTAACCGGTGTATTTAACCGACACAAGTGGGAAGAACAAATAGAAAACCAGATCAATATGGCAGCACGAAGCGAATATCTATTTGCTTTAATAATATTGGATATTGATCACTTTAAACAAGTTAACGACCAATATGGCCATCAAATAGGTGATAAGTTATTAAAACATCTTGCGACACAATTACAGCCACAAATACGCACCATGGATATGCTGTTTCGTATCGGTGGCGAAGAGTTTGCAATTATTTCCCCCACACAAGATAAGCAACAAGCCCATCAACTTGCAGAGCGATTACGAATGTATATTAGCGAATTAGATGAAGTGAGCTTACCTAAAGTGACCGCAAGCTTTGGGGTAACATGTTACCAGGCAGATGACTCGAGTTCAGTTATTTTTAATCGCGCAGATAAAGCACTCTATGAAGCAAAAGCACAAGGTCGTAATTGTATCGTAGTCGCTTAACTTGTATTGGCTGTATTAGTTCAGATGAAATTTATATATGTAGGTTTTACGCACACGTAAATACCTGTGGTGATAGGTGATACAGTTAACTGGCAAACTCAATACAATATTCTGCTGGCTCTATTTGTACTTGAGTTACATACAAATCATTGGGTAGCTGCACATTATTAGCCATGTCAGCTGAATTAAGCGCGTTGAGGTTAGCCATTAACGCTTGCCGCTTTTCGATCCACTCACTAGGAAAGCACGGATTATCAATAAAATGTGATACTGCTCTGAACTCAAAGTAGATCGTTCTACGTATAGCTGAACCTTTCTGTCTTCCTGATGCATGAACCGTGTTTACATGGTGAATTACCACATCACCTGCATTGGCCGTAATATCCACCCCCTGTAATTGTGCATTGGATAGCTGGCGCTTTAAATCACACACACTTGCTTGGCTACAATGAGACTGCGGGATCACTGTTAACGCCCCTTGCTGCGCTATTGCATCATCTAAATATACCCCCACGGTAAAAATAGGCTCTTGAGTTCTCACCGCCATATCGCGGTGCCAATCAAACCCGCGTGCATCTAATGAATTTTTTATCACAAGTGACTCATAGCTAGGTAAAACAGCTTCGCCGATAATCGCTTCAACGTAACTCATTAGTTCAGTTTGCGCTAGCAGCTGAGCAAATTGTGGCTGAAATTGAAAAAGCTCATTAACGCGATAAACAAAAGGCTCATCTGCAGTTTGCATAACAGCAATATTATCAAATGGTAAACCGGCTACATAGTGTGACTGTGCTTGAGCAACCAACTCATCACAAAAGTGCTGCAGCTTTGTGATTATACTTGGTTTAAGTACTTGTTTAATTTGTACAAACCCCTGCTGCTTAAACTGTTCAACCACTAAATCGGTTTGCATATTTAATATCTCCTTTTAATATACAGGTACTTAAATTTGTAGTCCGGCGCTATCAATAACCAAACAGGCTGTATTTTACTTGCCCAACAATTCAAAAAAGTAATAGAAAAAGCATACTAACCTTGCTCAAATCTAGCTAGCACATATTCGATGAATAATCTGACGCGCAATGGTAAATGGTCTCGATCCCGATATAACATAAATAAAGTACGTGCCTTACTTTGCCAATCAGGTAAAACATGCTGAAGCTCACCTTGAGCTATCATTGGTAATGCATAATAGTCAGGAATATAACCAATCCCCAAGCCTTTTTTAACCGCGTGTGTGAGCATTTGAATTTCATCAAGCTCTAAACGAATGCCCTTACTGGGTTGAAAATCATAAGCGTCATCATTTTGTTTATTTACTAATTGCCAAATAGACATCGGCTGGCAAATCACAGCGCTTTTTGCACATAAATCAGTGGGATGCTTAACACTTTGGGCCACCGTCTGCGAATTACTGCACAAAATAAAGTGAATATCTTTTAGTGGCCTCGCAATCCAATTATCAACCACCGTATTACCCACCCTAAACACCACATCCATTGCTTGCGCTTCAATATCAATTAAAGTATTCGAGAGCCTAATATCTAGTTGGATCTCAGGATATTGCAGTAAAAAATCATAAAAAATATCCCTTAAAAATTGCGAGCCGGCATTAATAGGTGCACTGATTATGATCTTACCTTTCGGTTGATTCTTCTCGATATGAAGATCATCATTAATGCCATCTAACTCAGCAAACAATGCACTCGAACGTTGGTAATACAGCTCCCCCATATGGGTCAGCGATACGCGATGAGCATCACGGTTTAACAATCTAAGCTGTAAATCATCTTCAAGTTGTCGAATACGACGGCTCAATGTTGATAAAGGCACTGATAAAGCCAGTGCAGCATCTTTAAAACTTTTTAAATGGGCAACAATACAAAAATAGCGTAAATCGTCTAGTGAATATCTACATTTCATTTTTGGAATCTACTCTCTTATTTTTGCTTGTTTATCCACATTATGGAAAGTAATACACTTGCCGCAACTTTTCAACATCTCTGGATTGCTGATGAACTTCTCAGCCAACACAAAAGCTATTTTACTCCTGTTATTATGTGCATTTTTTTGGGGAAGTTGTTTTCCTATTGGTAAACATGCATTAAATCAAGTACACGCACTGACTTTAGTATTTTGGCGCTTTAGTATTGCCGCAATCTGCTTGGCTATCTACTTAAAAATAATTAACAGTACAAAACCAAGTTTAACGTTCAACCAATGGGCTTGGGTGATTATTGTTAGTGCTGTTGGCGTAGGTGGCTTAAACCTAGGTTTATTTACCGGGCTGGAACATACCAGTGCCGCAAACGGCTCGTTAATAATGGCGCTGAGCCCACTTGCAACCTCATTAATAAGCTCAGTTGCAAAGCGCTCAATGCCTACTGCAGCACAATGTTTTAGCTTAATCGTTAGCCTATCAGGTGTATTATTAGTTATCACCAATGGCGACTTAGCCGTGCTTTTGAATATGCAAATCAATGCCGGCGACAAAATGATCTTTTTAGGTATGTTAGCTTGGAGTTCATACACTTACTTTAGCCAAGGTATCAATCAGTACATGCCTGTATTGCCTTATACTTTTGTTAGTATGCTAAGTGGTGCAACAATCATTGGCTTAATGTGTTTAGTGACCGCCAATGTACACCCGCTTAGCGAACTCAGTAATAGCTCAATGGTAGGTATTATCGATGTTATTTATATTGGCTTATTTGGAACTGTTGCCGGCTATCTTCTGTGGCTTAATGGCATACGCCAACTTGGCTCAGCGAATGCGTCGTTATTTTTTAACTTCGTTCCGGTATTTGCCATGTTAACAGCATTTTTGATGGGCCAACCAATTACAGAACTACAATTAATTGGCATTATTGTTGTGATCATCGGCTTATTAATGCCACGAATTGTTACCCCAAAACGCATTCCTGAACCTTGTAAATAACAAGTAATACAGCACCAGCTCATGATATCGCGATGGGTTAACTGCAACTCTATCGCTATTTAACCGCGTATTATTTTAGGATAAACAGGTAAGTGTGGCAGTTACTCTTTAAATAGAAAGAGTTACAATAATGCATTAGCAGCACACATAAACACCAAAGAGCAAAAAAAATGAAAAATAACGACACCTTTAAAACTATCGCCACCTTAATTTTTAAGCAGCTTTATAAGCAGTTTCCAACACCAGTCAATTTAGATCCGAAAGCTATTATAGAAAGTGCATCAGCAGAGCAAATCGAATCAGTTAAAGGCACAATTGCGTTTCTTAACTACGAGGGCTATATTTTTGCTACCCCAAGCGCGACTTTTTTATTAACTGAAAAAGGCTTTGATCACGCTTTATGTCCAAAGTTTTAAATATTAAATCAATACGTTAGCCTATAGTTCACTAAGGCTAATCACATAAAAAAGCCCTAGTTGACTAGGGCTATTAAATACAATTGACTGTTCTACTTTGTTTTTTTATCTTTATCTAAACGCTTTTGTAAGCTCAATGCTGCATCCGCTGCAAGTATGCGCATAAACTCAGAGCCATTGCTTTGCTCGCCCTGCCCGGCACCTATTACAATTTCAGGCACTAAACGACTATTACCTAAACTGGTGAATAAAGCAGTTTGAATTTTAACTTCAGCTTTTAGTGTTTCATCAAACACATACTTAGGATCAAGGGCTGCCGATTTAGCCCGTTGACGCGCTTCGGCAAGTACATCCATCCCCATCGCTTCTAAGCGCTGCTGTTTTAAGATCTCTGCTTGCTCTTTAGCCAATTCAGCTTTCACCGCTACGCGTTGCTGCGCAGAAATAATTGCATTCGCTTTTACTCGTTCAGCATCAATTTGTTCTTTGATTTTTAACTTTTCTGATTCTGCGCGCTGTTTAGCAATCGCTTGTTCACCTAGAGCAACTTCAGTACGGGCTTGTTGTTCAGCTTTTTTTAAATTCTGTCTTGCTAAAGCTTCATCAGCAGCCGCTTGCTTTTGTGCCTCAAGTCTTGCATTAACCTTACTTTCATAGTCAATATCAATAATACTGGCGTCAACCACTGTAATACCATACGCACCTAAAATAGGCGCATTACGTAATGCATTACCTTCTGAATCCTTTTTGATATTGATCGTGACACGTTGCTGTTTACTCAAATTATTTAGCTCATCCGTTTTATCACGTTCACCGCTACTAATAATTTGTTCAGTCACAAAAATACCATTAGTAAGTTGATCTGCAAAATCTTGGCTTAATTGACCATTACCACCAGAATAATGCTGCTCTACAGACATCATCCGCGCAGATGCCTTTACATTTTCAGTGGTAGCGCGCATTAATAAGTTTGAGATCAAGGTTTCTTGCGAACCAAACTCTTCATGGATCTTAAGTAATCCACGTAAAGAACCAGATTCACCAGCAGGCACATTACCAGGTAACCTAAATCGCGACACCCCTCTTGCACCGCCTGTTGTTGTATCTAAAAATCGAATCGGAATTAGCGGCACAATGGCGCTTGCTGTAGCACTACTGTCGCCAGTAAAGTTAATTGAAATAACTTTTTTATAAGCAGATGTAGAACCAAAAGCTTTTAAATAAGGTCCAGCCTGATCGATAACAGTTAAGTTACCCGTAAATGCCGATTGATGAACTAAACGTTCATCAGCTTCATTCCATGAAATAACTTGCGACATAAGCGTAGCAATTACAGCTAATACTATAAAAATAGCACTCACTAAAATAACATTACGACGACCAAATCGACTTATAAAAGAACTTTTATTGCCTTGAGGGGTTACAGCTTGCTGACTATCCATTTTTATTACTCTCCATATCTAATTTTTTCTTAACAAAGTAAATAATTTCTTGCTCACTTAGTTGCCCGCAAAAACTACCAGAGCGATGCAACTCGATGAAAGTTGTTAAAATATCTTCTTTGCTTTTAAGCACTTCATTTTCGGTTTCTTGGGTTTTATTCTTTTCTGTTAGCTGGGTAATTAACTCATCTACAATCGTGTCTTTATCAAATAACACATTGTATTCTTTAGATTTATTAATCCTATTTTTATGCATGTTACTGTAAATTATATACAAAGCAGCGCACAAAATAATGATGAGTATCGTTATCCCAATAAGGTAAAAAATCATAAAATCTACTTATATTGTTTTAATATTGGGGGGGTTGGTAATAAGTGTAAAAATGGTTTACACCTGTTAAGCCGAGTATTATACAAGGTAACAGGAACAAAATGCAGGTTTTAAAATACCAAGAAGAAATATAATTTCTCTAATTGTATAAGTAATAACATATAAGTGAGTTTTACGGTTGGCTCAGAAGAGAAACACTTTAAAAAACAAAAAACCACGTTGGCTTAGCCTAACGTGGTTTTGTCTTTAATCGTTTATAAAAACAATTATAAAGAAAGGTATTCTTTAGCGCGCGTCAGGTTATGAGACACCATTTCGCTATCCGCGATTTGTGCGGCTTCGTATAAATCAGAAAGACCAGCCGTATCATTTTTTGCCAACATGCGGGACACGCCACGGTTGCTTAAAGCAAATGATGTTAGCGCGCGAACTTTCATACGTGGACCATTACTTTGCTTTAGCAATGCAATTGCTTTGGTACAAATTTCATCTGCTTGTGCATAATTTTTTGATTTCACATTTAATGCGCAGTTATTAAATGATTGTTCAACTGGCTGAGACGCTGCCGCATTATCAATAATCATTAATTTGTAATCACTTTGATCAGCCATAACAGCCGCTGAGCAAGTAAATAATGAGCCAAGTGCGATGGTTTTGATTAGTGAACGTTTAATGATTATATTCCTATTTGGTTTGAGTCGTGTCATATCGTCTGGGTTGCCGACAACTGAACTTTAGAGTGTTGGCTCAATTTCGACAAACGATAAAACTAAACCCGACAGGTGAAGAAAATTAACTTATAGACTTTAGTCTAATAAACGAACTGATATTCTATTTATTAACGGCATTAAATTGTTCATATACGCCTGACAATGAAATATTACTGGACTTGTACGTAATCGCTATTAGTATTGAATATAAGATAAGTTGTGGACTTTATATTTAGTTTCAGCAACTTAATTATAAAAATAATAATTCTCTTGTTATTTTCAAAGTTGAAATCCTCAACTTGGCTAAACGAGCCTCTGATTGCCGAGTCCCAATTATATAAATTAGCTGCAAACATGCTTTTAAGCTCTTTCTAGTCGTAACAATCTGAAAATAAGCAATTGATGATGAATTCCATCTGAGCAATAGGAAAGCTTTAAAGTATAGAACATGATAAAAAGGTAAAAAACATTCGTGGCTAAAGCACACTCCTACTTATAGGGCCAAAAAGCTCAACAACAATTTAAATATTGCTTTTAATTTAGAGCACTGATTTATAAAAGCTTTAACGCTGATACTCGCCCTTGCTTTCTCGACCAAAAAATACGCCAGCAAGCTTAACGCCTACGATAATGCTCTTGTAGCTCGCAGTAAAATTTTTTCGGGCTAAAACTCAACCTACAATTGAATGTATTCATAGTTATGAGTTTTTAAGCAGGCTTTTCTTTTAATGATTAATTAGGTTTCGCAACACTTAAGCCAAGCTACCCGAGAATAGTATGATTACCATCATTTCATCATCCAAACCTATAAACTCCCTCGCCTGTATGCCATAATCTAAATAATTCATGAATTTAGTAACTTGGCGGTATTACAACCGCTTCAAGCTAACTTAAAGGGTTTTTAAATGGCTTATCAAGAGCAAAATCAAGCAACTATTTATTGGCACGATTATAATCAAAACTAGATAAGCACCTGTTTAAATTAAACTTATATAAATAAAAAATATAATTTATACACACATTTATACACACTACTCAGGCTGCAACAGAATAAAAAGGGGCATTT
>NZ_JACJDT010000031.1:0-57485 GCF_014163675.1 Pseudoalteromonas sp. SR44-5 | reverse complement strand
GTTTGTTAACAATGGAAACTCAGTTTTACTTGCTGTACCTGTAACTCCGCAACCAGCTAAGATTAGTGATAAAGATAAAAATAGTAGATGTTTCACACGTACTCCATATTTACGTATCGCCGCATCAAGCGGAACCTAACCAACTGTTTAAGTTCCAGTACGCCCGGCATGGGCATTGACTTATGAGGTGAAAGTCCTCTGTAGGAAGATCACCGTTTAAATAGCACACTGTTATTAAACGATAGACACTCGCGAATGGCAAGGGCTAAATCGCGAGAGATAGTCTGAAGGAAGCCGCTAGCATTCTTTATAAAAGTAAGTGCGAGCTGATGAACAAAAACATCATATGAGGCATAGGCGGAAGACGAGCTAATACAAAATAGCGAAGTCATGTGATCTAACGGCCGCTGTAGGGTAATAATGTGCTACTGGCGGCAATGGCGCTCTTTCCAAAGGAATAGCCCCAAAGTACGCAGTTTAATGAAATTGGGTGTTAGTGAGCGACTCGCCATAGCATGTGGTATCACCAGTACCAAAAGTAGGCGCTTGGAAGCGAAAGCCCTTGTCGAAGCTCAAAAAAAGGAATTAACATTGCGCTAGGCAATAACTACTTAACTTTACAAGGTTTAGTGTCATTGAGAGATATTTGGATCAATATTCATTACGGGAGATGAACCGCCCATTGAAAAGCGCATGGTGGGTGGTGTAGGGGCTGGAGGCCTCCGGCTATCCGATTAGGCGTTTCTCGCATCTAGCCTATTAAGCTTTCTTCAAATGCTGACTCACCTTCGTAGGTAATTTCATTTTTTTCCCAAGCCATTGAAGCACGAATCTTGACCCATGTGGAGCATGTGTCCCAATGAGGAAATCCAAGGTCGTAACTGCCATAGAGGTACTTATAATGAAATTTTCATTGGGGATTTCTACGAAATCTATGTTCGTCGATTCAAACCATGGGTTGTATTCGTAAAATGCCTCAATAAGGCTTTGATCCATCTTTCTGAGGCTTTCTTGTATCGAAGGCACACCAATCAACTGCCTTAATCCGAAAACATAGCTGTCTAGCGCAAACAAGTAGCCAGAATTAAAATTGACGCCGAAAGAGTTATAACGATTATCAGGATGTCCATAAGCTTCAATATTACTGATGAAATCTGATACTGAGAAAATATCAACTGACTCAGAAACAGCTGAATGAATCTTGACTGCTTCATTAGGTTTCGTTTTAACGCTTGAGAGTTGCTTATCTACTGAGCAGGCTTCTTGGTGCAGGGCAACAATGGGATGGCCACGGAACCGCTTTTCATTAACAGCGATTCCCCTCATAAGGAGAAAAGCCTTTAAGTATTTTTCGAGCGCTTGAGACGCAGCCCAGAAGAACGCACGATACATACCTTTTTGCGCTAAAAATCGAGCAGTTACGTAGTCCTCATCGGCGGGTTTAACGAAAGAATCGGTGATGACTTTAACAATGTATTTTTCTATATCAGCCTGCATCGTTTCTGGCAACTTTTCGAAGTGTTCAAGATCGTCTTTACACTTGAAACTGTATATGTAGCTCAATTTTCTCTCATTCATCAAATCCCGAATCCTTGCCTTTTGCCGACTGAACGCTCATTTATCTACTTAATATAGTTTTAACAAATAACCTAAAGCATTACTACCACTAAGTTTTTTAAAGCTTTAAACTGAAGTTTAATAGAGCAATATGCGCGCGTCGCTCATTATCATGAATATATACACAAAGAGCAGTTTGACCAATCAATTAACTATTATATTTAGCCAATCTCAATGACCGGTAATTGCTCAAAGCTGTTATTCAGCTTTAATATTTTTAAGGTTGGGTTTCGTTGCTCTCAACCACAACCTACGATGATACGTTTAACGCTGTTTTTAATACTTATCGCTTACAGCTGACGGCTTACAGCTTCTTTTTAGCTACTTTTAAAACCAATTCTAAAACCGCCCCAGTGTTTGCCATTTACATAAATGGGTACTGATAGGTCATGTAAAATTTCACCGGTATCACGTTTATAGGTTTGCAATAAAAAGCTCTCAGTGTGGCTACCACAGCGGCTGCCGGTGGCATCGTTGAAAATACGTTTAGTGCGGTTATTCACTAAATCTTGTTGGTAATTGCCAGTTAATGGCTGGCTGTAGCGCTTATTGTGGGTAGGGAAGTAACCTTTTTTGTCTACGGCACCAGCAAAAAGAATTTTGTCATTTTCAAGGGTAGGCTCTTGAATTGGCGGTAAAATTTTATCGGTTAAAGTATCGTATGGTGTTGTATATTTTGTGGGGTTAGTATTTTTAATTGCTTGATATTCTTGTGAGAACAACTGCTTTTCAGTTAATTGCTTCGTTTCTAGCAACTCATTAAATTTTACCGCGATTGCATTGCTTGCCGTTGTTGCGGCATTGAGTATAGGCTTAAAAAAGGCATTGTGTTCAACTTTACTGAGCTCTCTAAAGATGGTTTCAGATCCTATCGATAACATAGCTGCTTGTGATGAAATTGAGTTACCTTTGGTTGCTATTTCAGCTAGCAAGTGGCTGATACTTGATACAGAGGTATTTATTTGTGTGGTTGCTTGTTGAAAAGCAGATACTGCTTGCTGCATGTTTTCTAAGGTTGATGATGAGTCTGTAATATCATGATTTATTGTTAAAAATGCTTGGGTAACATTTTCGAGTTCGGTTTTCACTTCATCACTTTGTAAAGAAACCTGTTTCATATCATCATTTGTTTGCACGCTATTAGTATTGATCTCAGTTAGCATCTGTGCAATTTGTTTAGTGGCTTGATTGGTTTTATTGGCAAGATTACGTACTTCATCGGCAACTACAGCAAAGCCTCTGCCTTGTTCACCCGCTCGTGCTGCTTCTATGGCGGCATTTAATGCCAGTAAATTAGTTTGCTCAGCAATGGTTTGAATAACTTGGGTAATGCTTTGAATATCAGTTGCACTTTTTAACAATAAATCTAACTTACTTGCGACGTTAGTAATTGAGTTAGACAACGAATCAATTTGTTGTGTGGCTATTTGCAAGCGTTGCTCTGCTGATGTTGATGCCTGAGATGTTTGCAACATTGCTGCATTTACGATGGTGATACTATTAGTGAGTTCACTACTGTTATGGGATAACGCCTGTGTTGCAGCGCTAACCGATTCGCTTTCACTGTAACAACCATCAATCTCTTTAGTTAGGCTATCTACATAGAATCCGACTTCTGCTGCACCAATTGCATTTTGAGAGGTTGCCACTGTGATGTTTTGAGCAACATTGCTGAGTTGGGGCTGTTTATTAATGTCTGACGCAGGGTTTGGTTTTTTGTCAGTTAACTTGGCTGTAAAAGCGAATAGAGCAGTAAAAATTGCAATGATTAGCGCCGCGACTATCGATAGTTGCTCGAAGTAATATAGAAAACCAATACTGACAGCGAAGAGTGTATAGCATAGCGATTTTAAATTCATTCCATTGACCTTTGTTGAGTTGTAATTTTCAGTCTTAAATATAAAGCACAGAAAATCAATTAATAAAAGGTCTAATAGGGAAGTCGACTGATTGACTTAGCAAACAAAAAAGCCAACCCTAAGGTTGGCTTTTGCAGTAATCTATTGCAGTAATGAGCATCAACTCATTTTAGTAAGTTGCACTGCCTTTGGTACGTGGGAAGGCAATAACGTCACGTACGTTGCCCATACCAGTTACATAGGCAACTAAACGTTCGAAACCTAAGCCAAAACCAGAGTGTGGTACTGAACCGTATTTACGTAGGTCGCGATACCAGCTGTAGTCTTCTTTGTTTAAGCCCATTTCTTCTAAACGTGCATCAAGTACATCAAGACGTTCTTCACGCTGTGAACCACCAATGATCTCGCCAATACCTGGTGCTACAACGTCCATTGCAGCAACGGTTTTGCCGTCTTCATTTTGGCGCATGTAGAATGCTTTAATATCACGTGGGTAGTTTTTAATAACCACTGGTGCTTTAAAGTGCTCTTCTGCTAAGTAACGCTCGTGCTCAGATTGTAAGTCAACACCCCATTCAACGGCGTATTCAAATTTCTTACCACAGCTTTTAAGAATTTCTACTGCATCAGTGTAATCAACTTGTGCAAAATCTTTCTCAACAAATTCTTCTAGGCGCGTGATAGCTGTTTTCTCAACACGTTGAGCAAAAAACTCCATATCATCACGACGTTCTTCAAGCACCGCTTTGAACACATACTTAAGCATGTTTTCAGCAAGTTTGGCGATATCTTCTAAATCAGCAAACGCAACTTCTGGCTCGACCATCCAAAACTCTGCCAAGTGGCGAGAAGTATTTGAATTCTCTGCACGGAAAGTCGGGCCAAAAGTATAAATTTTTGACATCGCTGAGGCGTAAGTCTCACCATTTAACTGACCTGATACAGTAAGGAATGCTTCTTTACCGAAGAAGTCTTCGCTGTAATCAACATCGCCTTTATCTGTACGTGGCAAGTTTTGCATATCAAGCGTTGATACGCGGAACATTTCGCCTGCACCTTCACAGTCACTTGCGGTGATGATAGGGGTGCTGATCCAGTAATAACCTTGCTCATGGTAGAAACGGTGAATAGCTTGCGCTAAACAGTTACGTACACGTGTTACCGCACCAATCATATTGGTACGTGGGCGAAGGTGAGCGTGCTCACGTAAATACTCAATGCTGTGGCGTTTTGCCGACATTGGGTATGAGTCTGGGTTTTCTACCCAACCAAGTACCTGTACGCTATTTGCTTGAATTTCGAAAGATTGACCTTGGCCTGCTGATTGTACTAAAACACCAGTAACTGACACAGAGCAACCGGCTGTTAGGCTAGTAACTTCATCATAATTATTTAGTGAATTAGGTACTACCGCTTGAATAGGATCAAAACACGAACCGTCATGAACGGCTAAAAATGAAATTCCTGCTTTTGAATCGCGGCGTGTACGGATCCAGCCTTTAATTGTTACTTGGCTGTCTACCGCAACCTTGCCTTTTAATAGCTCTGAAATCGCTAAGTGGCTCATCTTCACTCCAATGATATAAGTTGCCTACATTAATATGTGCGCTATTGCACTTGAACGGTGTATCTTACCTTTGAATGTAAAATAAAAAAACATTCAAAAGTAACTCTTTGCTTATTCTTTTGCATTTTTGTGGTTTTTTGTCGTTTAAAACCTAGAACTTTAATTTTTTGTGATAAGAAACAACTTAGATCAAAATTTAAAGGCGATTTTCACTGCGATAAAAACGGGTTTTGTGGCATTATATGCAATTACGATATTTAAACTAACTTGCTAAACATATAGGTATTATGAAACAAGTCTTTATTTTACGTGGTTTACCAGGGTGTGGTAAGTCTTATTATGCGCAAAACCTAGCCGATGAAATGGTAGCGGGCGATCAAAGCCAATACTTAATTTGTTCGACCGATGATTATTTTTATAATGAGCAAGGGGAGTATCAGTTTGATAAGTTCAAACTGTCGCAATACCACAATTTAAATTTAGCTCGTTTTATAAATGCGTTAGCGCAAGAAATCCCACTTATTATTGTTGATAATACTAACATCAAGAAATGGGAATTTATTGCTTATAGCCAAGCCGCTGTTGCACTAGGCTACCAAGTTAAAGAAGTGATTGTGGGTGAAGTAAAAGACAAATCAATGCAACACCTGTACGCCAAACGTAATAGCCATAACATTCCACTGAAAATGATCAGCAAAATGGCTTATATGTTTGAGTGGTAATAATTACCCAAATTACGATTAGGTTGGGTAATTATTTGGGGTCTTGATGATATGCTAATAATGTTTTCCGGCAATTGCGGCGTAAATGGCGTTAGCTAATGTGGTGATATCGCCTGAACAACTAATATACGGTGGCATTAAATAGATAAGCTTACCAAAAGGGCGGATCCATACATTTTTACTAACAAAGAAAGCTTGTATCTTTGCTACATCGATAACAGTATCGAGTTCAACCACACCAATTGCTCCTAACGTTCTTACATCAACAACATGCTCAAGATCATTACAACGGTGTAATGCTTGCAGCGCATCGTTTAGGTGGGCTATTTGTGCTTGCCAGTCTTGCTCAAGTAATAAATCAATACTCGCACAAGCCACTGCGCAGGCCAATGGATTGCCCATAAATGTTGGGCCATGCATTAATACCCCAGCTTCACCTTCGCTGATACCAATGGCAATTTTATCTGTGGTTAATGTTGCAGATAACGTCATCATGCCACCTGTGAGTGCTTTACCTATGCATAAAATATCTGGCTCAATATCAGCATGTTCTACGGCAAATAGCTTACCTGTGCGGCCAAACCCTGTGGCTATTTCATCACAAATTAATAATACACCGTAACGATCGCATAGTTCACGCACGGTTCTTAAATACTCAGGATGATAGAAGTTCATTCCCCCTGCATTTTGTACAATTGGCTCGATGATAAAAGCTGCAACATGCTGATGATGTTCTTCGAAATACTGTGCAAGGTGGTGTGCTTCTTGTTTATCGAACTGTTGTCCAAACTGAGTCTTTGGTGCAGGCACAAATACATGCTCAGGTAAAAAGCCTTGATATAAAGAGTGCATAGAATTAATAGGATCACATACGCTCATCGCAGCGAAGGTATCGCCATGATAGCCTTTATAAGGCGTCATCAGTTTTTGTTTGCTGGTTACTCCTTGACTAAGCCAATATTGCAAAGCCATTTTTATCGCCACTTCAACACTTACCGAGCCGCTGTCGGCTAAAAATACTTTTTGCAACTTACTCGGGGTTATTGCAACCAGCTTTTTACAGAGCTCTACTGCTGGCTGGTGGGTTATGCCACCAAACATTACATGGCTCATTTTATTTATTTGGGCGTGCATCGCTTCATTTAAAACCGGATGATTATAGCCGTGAATAGCACTCCACCATGAGGCCATACCGTCAATAAGTTGCTCCCCCGTTTCTAAGTGAATAATATTGTGATTTGCATGCGTAACGGGGTAAACCGGAATAGGTTGAGTCATTGATGTGTAGGGGTGCCAAATGTGCTGACGATCAAAATCAAGGTCTATTGTTTGTTTTATGTTCATATGTAAACTTTAACTAAGTGAGCTTCGTTGACAATGGTACGGCAATACGTATTCTAAGCCAATAACACCAAGATCAAAAAATAAAAGAGAGTATTATGGAGCTTGCAACAGTTCGACACGATTGGACCCACAGTGAGGTGAAAGCCTTATTTGAAATGCCATTTAACGATTTATTGTTTAAAGCCGCCTCTGTTCATCGCGCTAATTTTAATCCAAACGAAGTACAAATTTCTACGTTGTTATCTATTAAAACCGGTGCTTGCCCAGAAGACTGTAAATATTGCCCGCAATCGGGGCATTATAAAACTGATTTAGAGCGCGAACGCCTGCTAGAAGTAGAAAAAGTGGTAGAGCAAGCGCGGTTAGCAAAACAAAAAGGCGCCACTCGTTTTTGTATGGGGGCCGCATGGTCAGATCCAAAAGACAGAGACATGCCATACATTTCGCAAATGGTAAAAGAAGTAAAAGCCCTTGGCCTTGAAACCTGTATGACTTTAGGCATGTTAAATAACGAAAAAGCCCATGAACTGCGCAGTGCAGGGCTTGATTACTATAACCACAACCTCGACACCTCACCTGAGTACTATGAGCAAATTATATCAACTCGCACCTTTCAAGACCGTCTTGATACTATAGGTAATGTACGAGACGCTGGTATGAAAGTCTGCTCGGGCGGTATTGTGGGTATGGGGGAGCAAGCAAGCGATCGTTATGGGTTATTAATGCAGTTAGCTAATTTACCCCAGCAGCCCGAAAGCGTGCCAATTAATATGCTAGTAAAGGTAAAAGGGACACCGCTTGAAAATGTTGATGACTTAGATCAGTTTGAGTTTATTCGTACCATTGCCACAGCACGTATTATGATGCCACACAGTTATGTACGTTTATCAGCAGGACGTAATGCGATGAATGAGCAAATGCAATCAATGTGCTTTTTTGCAGGCGCAAACTCTATATTTTATGGCGATAAACTATTAACAACAGAAAATCCAGAAGCCGATGCCGACATGCAATTAATTAAAAAGCTCGGGATGAACCCTGAAACAGCCGAAGACTATTCTGATGAAGCCGTTGCTGCGTCTTTGTCATCGCAAGTGGCCGATAAAGCAACCGCAGAATTGTTTTACGAAGCGTAAAGTGCTCAGTACTATGGTAATGGTTTAAAGTATCGCGTTGAAGGTTAAAGCATTTATGTCATTTGAATTTATAAACACCCATTTAGATGAACGCAAAGCGCAGCAGCTCTTGCGTAAACGCTATGTAGTACAAAGCGCAACGGCGCGTACTATTACGGTTAATGATAAAACCTACCTTAACTTTGCGAGTAACGATTATTTAGGGTTTGGCGATTCGCCGGTGGAGTTAACCAGCGCGCCATTACTAGGTAGCCACAGCTCAGCATTAGTAACGGGTTATCAACAACCACAGCAAGCGCTTGAGCAAGCTTTATGTAGTGCTTTGGGTTATGAGGCAGGCATGTTGTTTAATTCGGGCTTTAGCGCAAATAGCAGTGTTATTAAAGCCTTGTTTCAAGATAAAGCGACAGCGCAACACAGTGCGATTTTTCAAGATAAACTCAATCATGCCAGTTTAATTGATGGCGCATTACACGCTAACGCCGCGTTAGTACGCTTTAACCATAACGATATAAACCATTTACGCTCACGGCTAGAAAAATCAAAAGCGCGCAATAAGCTCATCGTGTCTGAAGGTGTGTTCTCAATGGATGGTGATACCGCGCCAATTAAAGCGCTATTTACCTTAGCAAAGCAGCATAACGCCTGGTTAATGATAGACGACGCCCATGGTTTTGGTGTTTTAGGAAAATCGGGGCTTGGCAGTTGTGAAGCCTTAATTGCAGCCGACACCTTGCCCGATATTTTAGTGATCACCTTTGGTAAAGCGGTTGCGAGTAGTGGGGCGTGCGTATTAGGTTCGCAGCATTTTATAGATTACATGCTGCAGTTTAATCGTGATTATACCTACTCAACCGCTATGTCACCGTTTATTGCCGCTCATACTTTGGCACGTATTAACAGCATAAGAGACGCCAACGACAGGCGAGCCAAATTAAATGCTAATATTGCGCTGTTTAAACGCCTAGCTAAAGAGCAGCACATTGCGTTAATGGAATCAAACACCGCGATTCAACCGATTGTTTTAGGCTGCGCTGAGCAAACGTTAAAAGCCAGTGAGCAACTAAAGCAGCAGGGCATTTGGCTAACGGCTATTCGCCCGCCAACTGTTTTACACAATACCTCGCGTTTGCGTATTACCTTAAGTGCAGCCCACACCCATGACGATATAAAACAACTCGTTGGTAGTTTACAAAAGGTCATTTCATGATAAGCCCGCAGGCAATTAAAACTAAGCCACTTAGCCCCACTACAGTGTATTTAGCTACTCAGGCTTTAAAAAAAACCACAGCACATAACTTTTCAAAAGCAGCAAACAGTTACAGCCTGCATGCTAATGTGCAAAAACAAGCGGCGAATGATTTATTTAAACTCATTAGTGCAAACCCTAAAAAGCTCTGTGTTGACCTAGGCGCAGGGCCGCTTGTTAATACTCAGGCTTTAAGGGCATTATTTGGCCAAGTTGTTGCCATAGATTTAAGTTTTAACATGCTAAAAAGCAGTGCCTTAAACACCCCTAAACTGTGCGCCGATATGGATAACTTACCGCTGCAAGCTAATAGTATTGATGTGCTATTTAGTAATTTTGCGCTGCAGTGGTCTGCTAATTTTGAAACCTTAATGCACTCGCTTTACCAAGCATTAAAACCAGGCGGGCAAGCTTACATTTGTACGGTTGTTGCAGGGTCATTAAACGAGATAAAAACCGCCTTTGCAGCGCTTGATTCACATAATCATATTAATCAGTTTGCAAGCCATAATAATATAAACCAATCGGTCGAAAAGGCAGGGTTTAAGATCAATACCTCAAAAAAAGTCATTTATACCGATCAACACAGCAGTGCATTAGCGGCTATAAAATCGATTAAAGCCATTGGTGCCACCACACAAAATCATGCAACAAGTCGTCGTGGTTTATTAACTAAATCAGCACTAAAAAAAGTCTGTGATGCCTATCCGCTTGTAAACAATAAAGCCCATGTATCTTACCATGTAGTATTGTTATCATTAGAAAAAGCCCAGTAAAAATAATAAGGCCATGCCATGAACCAGTTTTTTATTACCGGTACCGATACCGACGCCGGTAAAACTCATGTAACCAGTTTGCTGCTAAAGTTACTCGCACAACATAAAAAGCGCGCAATAGGTTTTAAGCCGATTGCCTCTGGGTGTGAAATGGCGTTTGAGCAGCTCGTAAACGCCGATGCGCTAATGCTAATGGAAAGTGCCACAGTCAGCGCTAAATACGACATAATTAACCCATTTGCATTTGCGCCGCCAATAGCTCCCCACATAGCTGCAGAGCAAGCGGGTATAAACATAACAGTAGAAAAGCTGAGCATGGCTTATCAACATGTTAAGCAACAAGGCGCAGATTACCTGTTAACAGAAGGCGCGGGTGGTTGGGCTTTACCTATTAATAATAACGAGTATTTATACGACTGGGTAAAAGCAGAGCAACTGCCAGTAATATTAGTGGTCGGGATGAAACTAGGCTGTATAAATCATGCATTACTCACGGCAGCACATATGCAAAGTATGGGTGTTAATTGCATTGGCTGGATTGCTAACCAAGTTGATGCCACTATGGATGAATACCAAGCAAACCTAGATTCACTGAAAACACGTTTACCATTTCCACTGCTTGCCATTAGCCCATACACAGAGCAAACCCCTAAATTACAAATTTATAAAACCCTGCTTGAAAAATTATCAATAAATCCATAAATAACCCTTGTGTTGTGACATAGTTTGTCACAGAATAGCGCTGACGTTATGACATAGTGTGTCATAACGCAGTGATTGCTCAATGCCGATCAAACATAGTAAATCGCTCAGCAATAAATGTTATTTTTGGAGAACTCGTATGAAACGTGTATTTTTGTTTTTATTAACTAACCTCGCGGTTATGTTGGTATTAGGTGTGGTGCTTTCAATCATAATGAGTGCGCTGGGCTTAAGCCATCGTAGCCTTGGCGGAATTTTACTAATTGCGACTGTATTTGGTTTTGGTGGATCGTTTATTTCGTTATTTATGTCGAAATGGATCGCAAAAAAATCAACCGGTGCGCAAGTGATCACCCAACCTCGTACCGAAACCGAACAATGGCTGGTAAACACTGTGGCTGCTCAAGCTAAAAAAGCCGGCATTAACATGCCAGAAGTGGCGATTTACGACAGCCCAGAAATGAACGCCTTTGCAACCGGCCCAAGTAAAAATAATTCGTTGGTGGCGGTAAGTACGGGTTTATTACATAACATGAGCCAAGATCAAGCAGAAGCCGTACTGGCGCACGAAGTATCGCATGTTGCTAATGGCGACATGGTAACGCTAACGCTTATTCAAGGTGTGGTTAATACTTTTGTTATTTTTGCCGCGAAAGTGCTGGCTGGCATTGTAGATAACTTTATCAATAGCGATGAAGAAGAGGGCGGCAGCAGCTGGACTTACTTCTTATTCGATATGTTATTCCAAGTATTATTTGGTGTATTGGCAAGCATAGTGGTTGCCCATTACAGCCGAAAACGTGAATTTGCAGCCGATAACGGCGCAGCTCAGTTGGTAGGCGCAGATAAAATGCGTTCAGCCCTTGAGCGATTAAAGCAAAACCACCCATCGCAATTAGAAGGCTCAATGATGGCCTTTGGTATTGCCAGTGGTAAAGGCATGGCTGAGTTGTTTTCATCTCACCCACCGCTTGACGCACGAATAGACGCACTACGTCGTTAAAAAAATTCAAGTTTTTCACAGTACTTGTAAACAAAAAGCCTGCATTTGCAGGCTTTTTTATGTTTAATGTTTTTTATTGCGATTGAATAATGTCAGTAATGCCCTCTGGCGAGAGTATTTCAATCCAGTAACCGTCTGGGTCTTTAATAAAGGCAAGGCCTTTCATTGAGCCGCCATCTGGCTGTTTTACAAACTCCACATCGTATTTAGCAAAGCGTTCGCACGCTGCATATACATCTGGCACGCTAATACCAATATGGCCAAAGCCTTTTGGTTCTTCATTACCACTGTGATAACCGCTAAAGCTGTCGTCGTTTTCAGTACCCCAGTTATGGGTAAGCTCAATCAGTGCAGGGCGGCGAAACACCCACTGGGTTTTTTGTTTATCATCGCCTTTAGGCATATCTTGCTCATAGCCTAAAAAGTACAAGGTAAACTCCATACCAGGAAAGTCGTACTTACCTAACAACTTCATGCCCAATACGTTTTCATAAAATGCCAGCGACGGTTTTGGATCTTTAATACGCAACATAGTTTGCTGCATCACATAGCCCTCAGTGGCCTGTGTAATTTGCTCTGGAGATTCGTTATAGCTAGACATGAAATAATCCTTAATGGATTTAAAAAGGCAGGGTGTGCGCTCATCATAATCAACAGCAGCAAAAATTAAAACCACCGAGCTAAATTACCAGCCAGTGAGCTGAATGTTTTATAAGCAAAAAAATGGCATATTTAGCGATACTGTTTATTTGCACAGTGTTGGTGTTTTATCTAATATTACTGATCTCCACCATTTTGGGGTATTTCTGCATTTATGAAGTATGAGCCGAAGCTAACTAGTTGTTTACAGATGTTTATTTGAGGGCTAAGATAAATGCAATGTAATATATAGACATTTGTCGGTTTTATAAAGCGACAGATGTCGTAGATAAAGTTGTTATACATCCTTGAGGTACGTCACATTTTAATCCGAGCTATAAATAGTCAGAGGAAGTTAAAGCCTTATTTTTATTCGCAGACTGTGAAAGTAGGTTCTGTTGGTTGCACCTTAGGAATTATCATTGCGTACAACTTGTTCTTTGTAATAGCTTCCAGCTTAGGTATTGAGGCTGATGTGCCTATTCGTAGCTATAGTGGTGGTTTAATGTCGGCCGCATTCGCTTTGTGTATATTGGCTTTGGCAGTCTCGCTGTATATATTTTGTCTAGTATCAGGCGCTATTTATTATGGCTTTAAACTCAAGAAAGAACTTATTAGTAAAGATGAATTCATGAATATTGTATTCAAAGGGGTTTACCCAACTCGTTGGCAAAAGAGGTTGTAAGGCGGATGTATAACAAACCAAGTCAGCGGGAATTTTACTCGCTGAAAAATACTCATAAAATCCCCTGCTTGGGGCGTTACGAATAATATAGGAATCTAGCCGATGGATGGTTACTTACAGACAGGACTCGGAATACTTGTATCGTTAATACTATTTGTGGTCGGGTACAGGCAAACTATTGGTGCTAGAAAGGAAAGGGCGAAGAATGCAAACAGCTCCGTCCATCGAGCGATAATGCGTCGGATGGTTCTAGAAGATTATGCTCCGGTATACAACGATGTAACCAGACTCATAGAAGGGAAGGCAAGGGAGTTTCAGGTTTCCTTAAATTTGCTTTTCTCAGAAGAGCAGATATTGAACAGTCTATATACTGAGGTTTTTGATAGTGATCTAAAAAAACCAAATGGGGTCAAATCTTGACTTCAGACATCAAATTCATGCGGCAATTTTATAAGCTGTTTTTAAAATAAAATGCTGGTGGTTCACTGGCTAATTAATTTCTGAGTTAAATTAAGGAAAAAGATTTTTTATGGAAGGTATTAATTATGAAAGGTATTAAACGTATTTGGTTTTGGTTTACGCTAGTTGTGTGCCCATTGTTGATTATTTTAGGCGTGGCTACCTTTGCACAGTTATTAGGGCAGTACATGTATTCTCAGCAATTTAGTTTCTCGTCACTATCAAGCTTTCAAATTGCGTTTATGGGGGGCGGAATTTGTGCGTTTTCTGTATTTTTAAACACATTAAAAGAAGCAAAAAATACGCTTTTTTGCAAAATGAGTTAGTTAATAAGGAAAAGTACGTTTGTTGGTGGGCTAGCTAGGTTTGCTTGGTTTTGAGCCTGTTTTAAAACGGGTGTAAAATTAACAGCTATTAAATGGATGATTCAAGGATGAACAAAGGATTATTAAAATCGTGGAATGAAGAGAAAGGCTTTGGCTTTATTAAAAACCAAATGGGGTCAAATCTTGACTTCAGACATCAAACTCATGTAGCAACCTTATAAGCGGCTTTTAAAATGCTGGTAGCTTATAAGCTAATTAATCTCTAAGTTAAATTTAAAATAAAAGGATTTTTTATGAAAGGTATTAAACGTATTTGGTTTTGGTTTACGCTAGTTGTGTGCCCATTGTTAATTATTTTAGGTGTGGCTACCTTTGCTCAGTCATTTGGGCAGTACATGTATTCTCAGCAATTTAGTTTTTCTTCGCTATCTAGTTTTCAAATTGCGTTTATGGGTGGCGGAATTTGTGCGTTTTCTGTATTTTTAAACACATTAAAAGAGGCAAAAATACGCTTTTTTGCAAAATGAGTTAGTTAATAGGGACAAAGAGAGGTTGTTGGTGGGCTCGCCAAGATGTGATTGGTTTTAAGCCTCTTTTAAAACGGATGTAAAATTAACAGTTATTAAATGGACGATCCAAGGATGAACAAAGGATTATTAAAATCGTGGAATGACGAGAAAGGCTTTGGCTTTATTAAATCAACCACACTGCAACACGATACCTTTATACACATTTCATCGCTCAAACATATGAGCCGTAAACCTAAAGTGGGCGACATTATTTACTTTGAGGTAGCGACTGAGCCTAACGGTAAAACCAAAGCTGTAAATTGCCGTATTGAGGGCGTATTGGCACAACCACAAATAAAAGCCTCTACAAGGCCGGTTAAAATAAGTAAAACGTCACGTAAAAACTCACCGTTAATGAAACTTATAACGCTTGGTATTATTTTTAGTATTGGTTTTAGTGTGTATAAAACCGGTTTTTTAAATACCAAGCAAACACCAGTAGTGACTAATGCTAACTTAGAGTCATTTATGCCCGCTAGTTCAAACTCAATTACTAAAACACCACCAACATTTCGTTGTGATGGCCGCCAACATTGTAGCCAAATGACTTCCTATGCAGAGGCGTTATTTTTTATTCAACATTGCCCCAATACTAAAATGGACGGTGATGGAGATGGCGAGCCCTGTGAACGGCAGTTTGGGAATAGGTAGTTTTTATATTGGGGTTATTAATAAACTAAAAATTAGTTGATGCCTGTTAAGTGGAATACGATTTTTAGTAATACAGTTATAAATAGCTGGTGGATTAAAAGCCATTTACCATGGAGGTTGTTATGTTTAAAGTAATAATTGGATGTGCTGTTATATTTTCGTTTGTTTGTATGTTACTCGCCGCCGCACCTTTTACGCCTGCGATATCAGGATCATTTAAACCAAATGGGGTCAAATCTTGACTTCAGACATCAAATTCACACGGCAAACTTATAAGCTGCTTTTAAAATGCCGGTGACTTACAAGCTAATTAATCTCTAAGTTAAATTAAGGAAAAGGATTTTTTGTATTAAATATAAAAGGCATTAAACGTATTTGGTTTTGGTTTACGCTAGTTGTATGTCCATTTTTGATTATTTTAGGCATGGCTACCTTTGTACAGTTATTAGGGCAGTACATGTATTCTCTGCAATTTAGTTTTTCTTCGCTATCTAGCTTTCAAATAGCATTTATGTGTGGCGGAATTTGTGCTTTTTCTGTCTCTGATAAAACGGCTGTAAAATTAAAAATAATGAAATGGACGGAGATAGAGATGGCGAGCCCTGTGAGCGGCAGTTTGGAAATAAGTAGTTTTATATTGGGGTTATTGATAAATCAAAAAGTTAGTTGAAACCTGTTAGGTGGAATACGATTTTTGATAATACAGCTATAAATAGCTGGTGGAAAAAAGGCACGATAAGGTGCTTTAAGTTAAGCTATATTGAATTAACTGTTAAACACCATGGAGGATGTTATGTTTAAAATAATAATTGGTTGTGCTGTCATATTTTCGTTTGTTTGCATGTTACTCGCCGCTGCACCTTTTACGCCTGCGATATCAGGATCATTTATTATGCTGTTGTTTGCAGGAGCTATTGGATACAAGGGCTACCTGCAATCAAGTTTGATATTGCTGTTAATTAATACGCTGGCGGTTATTGGTAGCCCAGCTACAGATATAGGCAACACTAATACATTACTGTTTTTACCGATATTATTTTCAATCTCATTTGGTGGTGTTTTATTAGGCGTAAGAAAGTTAACTTTAAAACACGTTTTGTAGACGAATGACTTGGTGAGGTTTGAGGTAAGCTTTTTTTTATTAAGCAATAAGGTGTAGCAGCGCTTTGCTCCCTTTGTGAAAAAAGCCTTTAAAGAGCTATTTGCACAAAGAAAAATGAAAGAGGAGCAAACGAGAAGAAAAATAGCCTTTCACATTGTTTGTTTCCTCTAACAGCAAAGCGTCTCTTAGTTCTCCTTGTGAATAAAGCTCTTATGTTTAAACCTAATGTGGTATCAAATAGTTGTTACAAACTTAGAATCAAAGCGCTTCAAAAATGGCTGCAATGCCTTGCCCACCGCCAATACACATTGTGACTAGCCCATATTTGCCATTAATTCGTTTGAGTTCGTACAAGCATTTAGTTGATAAAATTGCGCCCGTTGCGCCAACAGGGTGGCCTAAGGCAATTGCACCGCCATTCGGGTTTACCTTATGCGCTGGGAAATTTAACTCGTTGGCAACGCACAGAGCTTGTACTGCAAAGGCTTCGTTAGACTCAATTACATCCATATCATCAATGGTTAAGCCTGTTTTTTCAAATACGTGTTTTACCGCAGGAATTGGGCCGGTGCCCATTAACGAGGGATCAACGCCCGCTCTGGCATAACCTATTAATCGACCAAGAGGTTTTAAGCCTTGCTCATTCGCTTTTTGCTCAGACATGAGTACCAACATGGCTGCGCCATCGTTTATACCTGATGAGCTTGCTGCGGTAACGGTTCCATCTTTTTTAAAGTAGGGCTTTAAGGTAGCGAGCTTCTCGGTTGTGGTATCGGCTCGCACGTGTTCGTCAGTATCAAAAATATGGCTGCCACTTTTTGATTTGATTTCAATAGGGAGTATTTGCTGTTTAAAATGGCCTGCAGCAATCGCTTTTGCTGCGTTGTGATGACTTTGAGCTGCGTAAGCGTCTTGCTGGTCGCGGCTAATAGTGTATTTATCTGCAATGTTTTCAGCGGTTATTCCCATTGGGTTATTATCCCAAGGGTCTTGTAATGTGGAGGTGAGTTCATCTTGCATGATGCTATTGCCCATTTTTTGCCCCCAGCGATTACTTTCGAGGGTATAAGCTGAGTTACTCATGCTTTCAGCTCCGCCAGCAAGGGCTGCGTCTACATCACCTAATTGTATTTGTTGTACTGCTTGTATAATGGCTTCAAGACCAGATCCACATAATCGGTTGAGAGTTACTGCGTGACTACTAATAGGTAACCCCGCATCTAGCCCAATGACTCTTGAAAGGTATGCGTCTTTAGGGCCGTTATGAATTACTTTACCGACTACAGTGGAGCCAACTTGGTTGGGTGATAGCTTGGCTCTGGCTAGTGCTTCTTTCGCACATAGAGTGCCTAGCTCGGCGGGCGTGAAATGTTTAAGGCTGCCACCAAAGCTGCCGATAGCGGTACGAACTGCGCTTAATATAACTACGCTATTGTTATTAAGTTTTGTCATTATTTTCTCTTCTTATTTTTAAACTTTATTCGCTTTGTTATAAATGAAGCTACTTAAGAACCAAAGGGATCTAAATTTTAGGTAATTCATCAAAACACAATTAAGCAATAAACAAAAGTAACAGCCGTATCCTGTTTGTTAATAAAGCCTATCAATTTATTTGAACATATAGATAAGTAATATGGCTTTTTCTAGATTTTAAAATAATTTATTTAGTTGGGCTCTCATTTTAACGATAACCCAATGTTTAATTTATAAATAATAAATAAGTAAGACACTCACCTTAATTTTTGCATTTTACAAAGCTAAATACTAAGTTTTAATTAGTGTGAAAAATAATCATGGTGCCGCTACAAAGTATTATCACTGTATTTCACGTTGTGTTCGCCGAGCATTTTTATGTGGTGAAGACTGCTTTACAGGAAAGTCTTATGAACATCGCAGAGGGGGGAAAGGCAAGTTACTTGCTTTAGTCGCAAAGACATTTTGTATTTATATATGTGCTAACGCCGTAATGAATAACCAGCAAAATGTAGCAACGTTAACAACAGCGAAAAACTACTGGCCAGTACTTATACCCAGCTAAAACGTCAAATATTGCCCCAAGGCAAGGGTTTGCATGTCAGTAATTTTGGATTTGTAGAATAAAAGCTTCCCAAGATAATTGTAAATGTAATTTTGAATGAGTTTTAGGCGGTAAATTGATTTGATCTGAACTTATTTGATGCTATTTTTAGGTGATTTTAAAATGGGGGAGTCATTTTTACTTGTTACACCGCTTCGCGGCATCAAAATTGTCGTAAAACTCAGCGTTAGTTCTCAAGGATGAAAATTTTGAAAATAATTATAGTTTGCATTTTACTCGTATTGTTCGTGTTCTATTGGATTCGTCCACTGGCTAACCCTGACATTACAGAATATTATCCTCCAATCATATATTCTGATGAGACCTATTTTTCAATTACGATCCCTGTGGAAATTGATTTAAAGGATGATAAGCGATCATTCACAGAGTTGTTTAATGCCTACGGTTTTAGCGGCAATGGCCCATCTATAGAGCAAGTTGTGAGAGCAAATACACATTTTGCATCTGTTCAATTTGATAGCGAAGGTGATGCATTTTTTATGTATACGTCAAATGAAGAGCAGTATTTGTCGATTTTAAATGAACTACGCTGTATGGAAGAAATTGCCTGTTTAAAAAAGTGGGTTAAAACCGCGCGATGGGTGTTGATTAAAGAGTGAGAGCAAATCGGATAGCCGGGGGTCTCTAACATCAAGCCCCAGACTGCTCATCATGCGCTTTTTATTAATAGCAAGTGCAATGGGCGGATCATCTCCCATCATGAATATTGATCCAAATATCTCTCAATGACACTAAACCTTGTGACGCTAAATAGTCATTGCCTAGCGCAATGTTAATGCCTTTTGTTTTTGAGCTTTGACAAGAGCTTTCGCTTCCAAGCGCCTACTTTTGGTACTGGTGATACCACACTATATGGATATGGCGAGTCGATCACTAACCTTCAACTTGATTAAACTGCGTATCTAATTAGTGCGTACTATTTTTATAAAAAGCACCACTGTCGCCTGTAACACATTATTACTAAACGGGGGATCTTGTGTTCTAAACCCACGGTTAGTCGATAAGCGTTGGAAGACTGCAAGTAAGTTACATCGACAGAATGAAGCTCAAAAAGACAGCTCAATAGGGCTATGACAGCTTTTTATTTAAGAAATGGTAAAAGGTTAGGCTGTATTGAGCCTGTTTGCTTGTAAGTAAACTGTGCAATATTACAGTTTAAAATGCATGAATAAATTGACCTTACACGGAAAAACGAAAGTAATGCTTTCATTGCATTATGCGGCAACTTTATTGTCTTGCTCATAATATAGAAAAGCTACTTGCTTAAAACGTCAACCAAACAAAAAGCTGCGCATTGCAATAATGCACTTTTTAGTGTGTTTGTTATTTAGGTTTTTTATCATGAGTTGTTTATTTGCATGATAAATTGAGAGCATGTTAGGGGACACAGTAAAATTACCAGATAAAAATCATGTTTAGTCTGAGATTATTAAAAGTGGGTGTCTATTTTATTGTTATGGTGGGTATTGCTAGTGGTTAATACTAGTCGTGTTAAGTTACTGACCATTTATAGCGACAGATAAATACAGTGATAACAAGGCAGGAATTTTGACATGTAGTTGTTCTCGGCAATTGCTCCTGCATTGCTCTACCTCCTGCATCCATGCTGTCGTACATAAAAAATCACTAACGCAGTCAGCACTTTATTTAGCCCGCTAGAATGGTTAAATATTTAAGTCGATTGGTATAAGGTATGGCTGAGTTATTCTCTTCACCCCCACCACTTTATGGTCGAATTAACGCGTTACGTTAATTTTCAATTTACCCCACAAAAAAAGCCAGCGATGCTGGCTTTTTTTGTGGGGTAAATTTGATAATGATAAACAGGAAAGTTATGAATTACCTGAACCTTGGGTAAGGGATTTATTATCCTAAGTTCAGATTAATTACAGCCTTTTTGAATTGGTTGTGTTGTGACATTTACGACGAAGTCATTGTAGTCTCTGTCGTTTTGATCTTCCCAATATTGCTTAGTACCACTGGCTTTATAGGCTGTTTTAAGATTGTTTGCATTACCGTTCACGGAAAGTACGTAAACGATTGAATCACTGGCTTTAACGTCGTAATAACCTGATGCTCCATGCTCATCTAACAATTTAATATATTGGTTATTAACCTTAATACCCCAATCATTATTATAACCAGAATTTTCAGAGATAAAAGAGTAACTGATCCGTGTGTAATTCTCGGCAATACACTGAGCATCATCATTTAAGATAGACGCTGGTAGAGAACTTGAACCAGTTACATTAAGCTGAGCAACGGCATTGACGGTAAAGGTTTTAGTTTCACTATAGTCATCGTTATCAATTGTTGGGATTGTAAATGAAGCAGTTGTTTCACCTGCCGCAATAGTAATGACTTGATCAGAGAAACTGTAGTCGCTACTTGTTGCTGTTCCTGCTGAAGTCGATACATAAATATCACTATCTTGTTCATAACTATTGCTTAGCTCTAGTTTATAAGATAATGCGCTACCTTCGTCTACTGAATCAACAATAGGTACAATAGTAAAGCTTGGAATATCTGACACGGTGCAAACTGGTGCATCGTAGCATGCAACTGATTCGTTAAAATTAGTTGCTAAATCATTTAAACGTACTGGAAAATCTGCAACATGGCAGGTATTGCCAGTGTTTTTATTTACTTTGTACAACTCAGATTTATTAGAATGGCCTAGATCAGTTAAAATAGTTCGGCTTAATACAATATCACCTTGCTGGTTAAGTGCAGCGCCTGTGACAGTCGTTAAGTTGTGATCAGATAATTTTGTTGCCGTAAGTTCCTGCACATTCACAGTATATAAACTTGTACTGGTGACTAAGATTAATTCACCATTTTTAAATACCATGTCACCACGCCAGATACCTTGGTCATTTTCAAGGCCTGTAATATTTCCAAGTAAAGTTGTTTCGCTAGTTTCAGGATCGATCGCGTATAGCTTATCTTTATATGATCCAAGTAAGCGATTATTTTGTTGGTCATACACTAAACGATACATGTTACTTGTTCTGCCAACTTCAACATGTTCGTTTGTATCTAAATCAACATAGGCCAATTTGATGTACTTAAACTTACTGCCACTAATAGGTAGAGATTTGAGCTCTGTTGAATTAAAACCTAAGTGCTCAACATCTACTTGATATTCAATAGGGCGAGGTGCTGAGATGTAATACAAGCGATTTGTTTCCGGAATATGAGTAAGCGCTGAAGAGCTGTATTTAGCTCTAGAATGTGCTTGAGTTTGTTGTGTATATTCGTCTAGTTTAAATATAATACCGGTGTCACCGCGTCCAGCATTAATACCATAAAGTTGACCGTTACATTGGTTTGCATGCGCAACTTGCAAAGATGAAAGGATAGCAACAGACAGGGTTGTAATTTTTAGCGTTGTTTTCATTTAGAGTAGGCCTTTTAACGAGGATCCATTGTTACAGCTATAGTTAGTCTGAGGTAATTACAATTTGGTTTATAGCTGCCTATCCTTGTTCCCAAAATTGTATTGCTTAATTCCTATAAGCCGAGCGCATCCGTTATTAACCTCAAAGTATTGTACAATTATCCTAATGGTTGATTACAAAAGCAACATATCTTAACGAACGGTTGGCATTTATACACGAAATGCTGGCTAAATTGAGGTGTTTTATAATACTAAAGGCTTTATTTTGTATCTTTAACGGGGAATTTTAAGTTGTGGCTATTTTTGTTCACGAGCAAGCTGGTTAGGTAATAACTGTTCAATGATTTCACGTGCAGGTAACGTATAACGCACACCATCAAACATAACAGATGTAAATTCATTAATGCTAGTAATACCTGTAAGGGTCCAACCTTCACCGCGCTTTGGGCAATACACTGTGGTTGTAGGTTGTATTACTTTAAATTCGTCATTCATAATTAGCTCAGTTATTAACTTGTATGGCGGGTATCTTAAGGGAATAATAGCGGGCTTTAAAGCCGTAATTTAATTTTATTTATGAACAATGAGTTTGCACTAAGTCGAATCACATTAAAGCCAATTAAGCATAGGGACTGTAGTGCGTTGTGGGCTATTTTGTCTGAGCCGTTAGTTGCTCAGTTTAATGACTATGCAGTGCCACTTGCACGTGATGACGTAAAACAACTGATCCAAGATGATATTACTGGCATGTATGAAGGAAATACGCTGCGCTTTGGAATGTACTTACTAAATACGTCGACCTTGATTGGCTGCATTGGTTTATATGATATTGAAGAAGATACTGCTTGGTTAGGTTTTGAGTTGTCACCAAATCATTGGGGGAATGGGTTTATGTCTGAAGCATTAGCATTTATGCTAACAAATATAACAGCCGTTGTTGCGCAGTTAGGCAATGAGTTGAGCATTACTAATTTACAGGCGAAAGTGGCGACAGAAAATAGCCAAAGCCAGCAACTACTTCGCCGTTTTAAATTCACTCATGTAGCGAGTGAACAATGGTTGTATCAACTGTAAATCACACTTTGTTACATAACGGTAGTTTAATTAAAAATACAGAAAGGGTATTGTTTTTAAAACAATCTTTACCTGAAAGCTATGCTGCTATTAAAAAAACTAAATCGCACTGCAATCATAATTCTATTGAGTACAGCCGGCTTCATTGCATGCGCTATTGTCATTTATAAATATAACGCGCATTACACGTCAAATTTTAAAGACATCACTATTTATTCTCAGGTATTGGATGAAAGTAGGAAAGTGTTTATTCGTTTACCTAACAATTTTGAGCCAAATAAGCGCTACTCCTTGATCATTAGAACCGATGGTAACTTTAATCTTACGCAGTGGGATTCAGTGATGACTGAGTTACCAGCGCAGCAAGATACAATTTTAGTGTCTATTCCTAATCAATTTTGGACCTTTACCAGAAATCGTGATTTAGTGCCGCCGTATGCACGCCAAGATGTGAATACCCAAGCAAGACCAGCAAGTGAAAATTCACCAGAATTATTTGGTCAAGCAGATCAATTTTTGGCTTTTATTGAAGGTGAGTTATTACCGTATTTAGAATCACATTATAAGCTAGATAATAATCGTGTTTTGTCGGGCTATTCAGCAGGAGGGAGTTTTGTTTTATACACTATGAGTACAAAGCCTTGGCTGTTTAACGGTTATTTTGCATTTAGTCCGGCTGCTTGGTACGACGATATGACCGTTGTAAAAGAGTTTGATCGATTCTTATCGCAACGATGCCTCAATACAGACGATAACATACCGCTGTCGCTCTATATAACAGTAGGAGGCGCCGAGCATCCTTTAATGTTAAGTGCCTTTGCTGGTCTTAATAATAGCCTTAACATATATGCTAATGATATTATTTGGAATAGCAGAATTAATGAAGGTTTAGAGCACAGGGAAAACCCGGTGCATAGTGTTAAGCAGGCACTCGATTTCTATAATTCATCAATAAACTAATATGCTTAACTAAATAATAAGACAGTAATAAACCACAAAAGAACACATCATACTATATTTGTTAATTAAGATAACTCTGCATAAAAAGTTATTTTCAACTAAAAGCTATCAAGAAGAATCATGAGCTTGATAAATCAAAGTTAGTAATTCGATTAAACGTATCACAAGAGTTATGTTTATTTGGCTATGGAGGGATCTTCATTGATACAACGACAACGTCTTAAATCAAAAAATATCAGTAAACAGTCGGTAATTGCAGCGAATTAGTAGGGGTTTAGAAGGTGAGTTTTATTTACACACTAACGACGTTTAATTTATCAATAGATAAGTTACAGAGTTTGCACTTAAACATAGAAAATCGCTATTACTTTAAGTTAAAAGCTTAAATTTAATGCCCAAAGTGAAACACAGCGTGAAATAAGTTGTCGCTAAAGAATAGATATTTTGCTGGTGAGTTGACGTAGCATTTTTTCAGGTTCTGGCGCAGGTTCATTTAACCCTGAAATAATGGTCATAAAATAACAATCTAACATCACACTTGCTTTTATATCGTCAAACTCTTGCTGTTCATTGAACAGCCGTTTTTTAAACTCACTCATTTGCTGTTCAAAAAAAGCTGCTTGCCAAATCATATCGCTTATCAATATTTTACTAAATTCAATGTTATTACAATAAAATTCAAACAACGGTAGGGCATAGTGACGTAACTTAAGCCTTGGTGCATGTTGGCGATCAGTTAAACTAGCCTGATGAATGATCGTATCTATTTGTTGCTGCATTCCTGCTTTTAGTAAGTCGATTTTATTTTCGAAATGACTAAACACAGTACCAACGGCCACATTAGCCGCTTTTGCAATTTCTCGTGTAGATGTATGAGCATAACCTTGCTCTAAGAATAACAGCCAAGCCGAGGTAAGAATTTTATTATAGGTTTGCGTTTTTTTATTCATTGTATATCAATTAATTATATTTAACTTGTGATAGTAAAGATGAAGTTACTTGAAAAAGTGACTGCGCTCAATTATATTTGTGAGCGCGCTCATTTAAACAAGGAACTTATATGAACTTTATCAAACAAGTTATTGGTTACGGACTATTTATCCCATTTATTATTTTTTATTCTTACATGCTAGGACCATTACTTAAAGCAATTTTATTACCGGGGGGAATTTTAATGTTATGGATAATTTTAGGACCTAAGGAAGGTTATTTGGCTTTGACAAAATCGTTTGCAACTAAAGGTAAAGCAAAAAAAATGTGATCGCAGCGGGTGCTAAATATTAGCAAAGCAGGCTGATTAAATAATCAGCCTGTCAGTGTTCTAGTTATAATGTGTAATGAAAACCAAATGCAATGCCATCATCTTCTGATAGACCCATTTGATATTCTTGTTCTTTATCGGCACTTGAAAAATCACTAAAGTCTTTACGTGCTTCAATGTAAAAAATCGTATCTTCGTCGAATAGATAGTGAAAGCCAAGTACTGTAAATTGACGTTTAAAGTTGTCATTAGGATCGGCGTTAAAATTTGGTTGGATCACGTAATCTGTTCCAGCATCATAGACGTTATATGCAATGAAGGTACGAATGTCATTATCAAACTTATAAGATAATAAAGACTCTACCCCAATCGCGTCTTTGATAAGACGGCCTAAGTTATCGGTATCATGATTTTCATTTTTGTTGATATTTGCGGCAAAATAAAGGCCATCATTGTTGAAGTTACCCCAAGTAACGCCTGCGCCATAAATAAAATCATTAACAGACTGAATTCGTCCTGCGGCGTAATTTACGGTCAGTTCTCCGCGGTTAAACCCAGCAGAAAGTTTTAAGTCGTCGCTTACTGAATAGGTAACGGCTGCCCCATAGGTTGAATTAAATTCTACTTGTTGAGCAAGATCACTGCCATTTTCCCACAAAGTCTGACAAGCAGCTTCAGAAATGGCTTCGATATCGCAAGTATAAAAATCATTATTTTTAAATTGCACTTGTGTTGCAATACTAAAATCACCGAACGTATTACGATACTGCAATAACTTGTCACCGCGCCCGGTACCATTAATTGCACCATCGTCTTTGTTGTAGGTGTAAACACCGGCTGCATTACCATCCCAAACTAGGCTATAGTTAGTACTATAAACTACGTCGTACCAAGCACCCCATTGTTTACCAATTGTCACTTGTCCGTATTTTTCATGTGCTATACCTACATAACCAAGTCGGTTATATAAAAATTTATCTTGAATAGATTCAAAGCGGTTGTTATAGATAATATCGCTACTACCAACAGGGTTTACACCCCATTCTAATAAGGCTAAAGCTGACCACTGATCTTTTAGTTTGCGACTAAAATCAAAGCTAATCCGTGATGCACCATTAACTATTTCAGTTTGCCCTTGTGTGTGGATTATTCTGGCGTCAATAAAACCACCGATGGTTAAATTGTTTTTTCCGTCATCATAAACCTCAACAGCGTTTACGCTCGGTGCTATCAACGCGCTTGCGATGATGACCCCAATTAATTTTCTATTCATTTAATATTGCCTTGTGTGCTATTTATCATTGTCCTTTGGTCGCGCAGACTAACAAAGCTAAATTAATGGCTAAAGTGAAAAAATATCATCAAAAAATGATAGAGGAAATTTGAATTGTTAATTTATGTTCTTTTTGTGTGCAGCTACACAATACTAGCATAATAAATTGACCTAAATTAGCTTATTTCGATGGACAGCAGCTATAGCCCACGAAGCTAATAATTCATGGAAAAATAAGCCTATTTGGTTTACACTCCAGCCAATTTTATTTCTTTGATTTTCCCCGTTGGAGGGTAGCGCTATCATCAGTACAGCTAACATCACCATGCAATTTGGTGCTAAACCGTTATTTGAGAATATTTCAGCTAAATTTGGCGAAGGTAACCGTTATGGTTTAATTGGCGCAAATGGCTGTGGTAAATCAACATTTATGAAAATCTTAAGTGGGGAATTGGAACCGTCAGCTGGTAATGTAAGTACTGATCCAAATGAACGTGTTGCTAAACTAAACCAAGACCAGTTCGCTTACGAAGAATATTCAGTTATTGATACTGTGATAATGGGCCACAAAGAGCTGTGGGCTATAAAGCAAGAGCGTGACCGTATCTACAGCTTGCCTGAAATGAGTGAAGAAGATGGCATGAAAGTAGCCGATCTTGAAACTGAATTCGCTGAAATGGATGGTTACTCTGCTGAGTCTAAAGCGGGTGAATTACTAATGGGTGTAGGTATTGATACCGTACAGCATTATGGCCCAATGTCTGAAATAGCGCCTGGTTTTAAATTACGGGTGTTACTTGCACAAGTATTATTCTCTGATCCAGACATCATGTTACTCGATGAGCCTACCAATAACTTGGATATTTACACAATCAAGTGGCTTGAAGATGTATTAAATCAACGTGATTGTACGATGATCATCATTTCCCATGACCGCCATTTTTTAAACTCTGTATGTACACATATGGCTGATATTGACTATGGTGAACTGCGTATTTATCCGGGTAACTATGATGAATACATGTTTGCAGCTACCCAAGCCCGGGAACGGTTATTAAGCGAAAATGCTAAGAAGAAAAGCCAAATTGCTGAGTTACAGCAGTTTGTATCGCGTTTTTCGGCTAATGCATCTAAAGCTAAACAGGCTACATCGCGTGCTAAACGTATTGATAAAATTCAATTAGACGAAGTTAAAGCGTCATCTCGCCAAACGCCATTTATTCGTTTTGAGCAAGAAAAACAGTTGTTCCGTAATGCCCTTGAATTAACAAACTTAGGCCAAGGTTTTGACGATATGCTGTTCACTGGCCTTGAAGGCTTAGTTGAAGTAGGCGAGCGTATCGCTATCATTGGTGAAAATGGGGTAGGTAAAACAACATTATTAAATACTCTCGCGGGGCGTTTAGCACCAAAGCAAGGTGAATTTAAATGGTCTGAAAATGCCAACATTGGTTATTATGCGCAAGACCACGCTGACGAGTTTGCCACAGATATGAATTTATTTCAGTGGATGGAGCAATGGCAGCAAGAAGGCGATGATGAACAAGTTGTTCGCAGTTTCTTAGGCCGTATGTTGTTCTCTCAAAATGATATTAAAAAGTCAGTAAAAGTAATATCTGGTGGTGAGCAAGGCCGCATGCTGTTTGGTAAAATCATGATGCACAAGCCAAACATTCTATTAATGGATGAACCAACAAACCACATGGATATGGAATCAATTGAAGCATTGAATCTAGCGCTAGAAGCATATGAAGGTACCTTATTGTTTGTATCTCACGACCGTCAATTTGTGTCGTCTGTAGCAACCCGTATTTGGGAGATCAAAGACGGCAAAATAATTGATTTCAGAGGTACTTACTCTGAATATTTAGCCAGTAAAGAAGGCTAAAGCTCAATTTACTTACTGCTCAAAAAGCCATGCTAGTCATGGCTTTTTTGTTACTCGATATTCGCAATTTAACAATTAATACGTGTATAATGACCGCCTTTAATGCGGACATAAGTCCGCTATAGGTATTAAAACCATTACTGAGGAGTATTTATGACTGTTGGCATTATTATGGGTTCCAAGTCAGATTGGCCAACTATGGAACATGCGGCGATCATGCTAGATAAATTTGGCATCGCTTACGAAACTAAAGTTGTATCGGCTCATCGTACTCCTCAATTACTCGCTGATTACGCAAGTTCAGCAGCAGAACGTGGTATTAAAGTAATTATTGCAGGCGCAGGTGGTGCAGCGCATTTACCAGGTATGGCTGCCGCTTTTACCTCTTTACCTGTTTTAGGCGTACCAGTTAAGTCTAAAACATTAAATGGCATTGATTCCTTGCTGTCGATTTGCCAAATGCCAAAAGGCGTTGCGGTAGGTACATTAGCAATTGGTGAAGCTGGTGCTGCAAATGCAGGATTATTAGCTGCACAGATTTTAGGTTGTCAGCAACCGGAGATATTTGCCAAAGTTGAAGCGTTCCGTAAAGAACAAACCGACACTATTTTAGCTAACCCAAATCCAGCAGAGTAATATGACTATTTTAATTTTAGGAGCCGGCCAATTAGCACGTATGATGTGTTTAGCTGGTGCGCCATTGAATTTAAATGTGATTGCGTATGATGTTGGTAGTAAAAAAATTGTTCACCCATTAACTGGGCAAATCTATACTACAACGTTAGAGCAAGCCATTGTAGACGCTCATGCGATCACCGCTGAGTTTGAGCATATTCCTGATGATGTGCTAACGCTATGCTGTGCAAGCAAAAAGTTTTATCCGGGTAAAGCCGCGATTAAAACGGGTGGCGATCGCGCCCTAGAAAAAGCATTACTAAGTAAAACCGCGGTTAAGTGCGCACCATATCAGTTAATCACTGAAAAAGCCCATTTAGAACAAGCCGTTGCTAGCTTGGGTAAGCCATTAGTGATCAAAACCTGTCAAGCCGGTTACGATGGAAAAGGCCAGTGGCGTTTAAAATCAGATGATCAAATTGAGCAGATATGGTCACAAATGGCTGATTTTATTGCCTCCGGTACTGAATCCGCGCCACACACTATTATTGCCGAACAAATGATACCATTTGATCGTGAAGTATCAATCATAGGTGTTCGCGATAAAAGTGGTAATACCGCTATTTACCCACTTACTGAAAACCAGCATACCAATGGTGTTTTAACCTTATCTATCGCCGGTAAAGAAAAATCAGTGATTCAACAACAAGCTGAAGATGCATTTAATAAATTGGCTAATGAGCTTGATTACGTTGGTGTATTGGCGATTGAGTTTTTCGATGTGGCAGGGCAGTTATTGGTCAATGAAATTGCTCCTCGGGTTCATAATTCTGGTCATTGGACCCAACAAGGCGCGCATTGCAGTCAATTTGAAAATCATATGCGTGCAGTCGCTGGGCTGCCATTAGGTAGCACACAATTGCAGCGTGTTACGGCAATGGTGAATGTGCTCGGACAAGCAGCGATCCCTCAGCAAGTACTAAGCATTGCTGAGGTTACGAGTCATTGGTATGGTAAAACAGCAAAGCCTGGTCGTAAAATGGGCCATATTAATGTATCTGCTGCGAACCTTCATGAGTTAGGTGAACGCTTAGCACAATTGTCGGAGTATCTTCCGGAGGAAGATTATCCCGGCGTATTAGCGGCCAGCACCGCGTTGATTTTAAATTAACTAAAAAAGCCGAGTATATCTCGGCTTTTTACTTGAGGAATAGTTTTATGATTAGCGCTAAATACAGAACCGTGGTATTCGCTTTTTTCATGGCATTATTTATGTCTGGTTTTATGTCATTGGTAATTTCAATTTTTAATGTTGGTTTAATTGATAACATAGTTTCTATTTGGTTAGCGGCGTGGGCTTTTGCATTTTGTGTCGCATTTCCTACCGTAATTCTTGTAGCACCAGTTGTGCATAAGCTCACTACAAAGATTGTGCGCTCGTAACGAAGGGATTATTTTGTCTGTGTCTGATCGGATTAAAAAGCCTCTATACTTGCTTTTTTTTGGCCTGTGTATCACCCCTTGGATTGGTGGTGGTAGTGCCCTAATTTGTGGCGCGATGTTTGCTATTTTGCTCGGTAATCCATTTGCAGAGCTATCCCAAAAGGCGAGTAAATGGATGCTCAAAGCCGCGGTGGTTGGCTTAGGTTTTGCTGTTGATTTTAATCAGGTGATTGAAGTTGGTCGCAGTTCACTGGTACTGACCATAGTCAGTATTACAGCGATCATTGGTCTTGGTGAAATTTTAACGCAAGTCTTTAAATTAAATCGTAACACAGGTGTATTAATATCATTCGGTACGGCCATTTGTGGAGGCAGTGCGATTGCAGCGATGGCGCCGGTAATTAAAGCTAAAGATCACGAAGTAGCGGTTGCACTTGGTGTAGTGTTTTTATTAAACGGTGTCGGTTTGCTACTATTTCCAACCATTGGTCATTACTTTAGTTTAAGCCAACACCAATTTGGTTTATGGGCAGCGTTAGCTATTCATGATACCAGCAGTGTAGTAGGGGCCTCAGCAGCTTATGGAGCTGTGGCACTAAGTATTGCTACAACAGTTAAGCTCACACGTGCGATGTGGATCATTCCCTACACTACGATTGCAGGTGTCTTTTGGCGCTCAGAAGAAAAGGCCAGCATTCCTTTATTTATTGTTGGTTTTTTAGCTGCTGCATTGATCAATACGTATTTGCCTCAATTTACGGATCTCTGGCAGCTGATCAACACCGTAGCAAAACAACTATTGGTAATGACTTTATTCTTAATTGGCAGTGGCTTATCACTGGCTGTATTAAAACAAGCAGGACTAAAGCCCTTTATAATGGCAATTATTTTATGGATAGTCGTAAGTAGTGTCATTTTGTTATTAATTTTAGATGGATATATCGTATGAAGAAGCAGTTTTCTATCGCCACATTAGCGTGCCTATTAATCAGTGGTTTTTCTAACTCAGCATTGGCCGCATCATCTTTACGTGTAGCCACGTTTAATGTGAGCATGGATGCAACAAATTATGCTGAAAATGATAAGGACGTTGATCCTAATGGCCTGGTAAATGCGTTACAAACAAATCATCCACAAATCAAAAATATTGCCGAGATCATTCAACGCATTCGCCCTGACATTTTATTATTAAATGAATTTGATTATGTCAGCAAAGCGCAAGGCATTGATTATTTTAAAACGCACTACCTTGCTAAAAGCCAAAATAAACAGCCCGCTATAGATTATCCGTACAGCTATGTTGGCCCAGTAAACACAGGTTTGAAAACGCCATTTGATCTAGATAATGACGGCCAAGCAACTGGTATTAAAGGGGATGCATTTGGTTTTGGCTTTTTTGAAGGCCATTATGGTATGGCCGTCTTATCTCGCTACCCAATTGATTTTGATAAAATTCGTACCTTACAAACCTTTAAATACAAAGATATGCCAAATGCTAAAATGCCAATTGATCCAACTACAGGTGAAAATTGGTATAACAACGAAGAATGGCAAGCTTTGAGACTCAGTTCAAAATCGTTTTGGGATATTCCGGTTACTGTAAAAGGTAAAATGCTGCACGTTATTGCATCGCACCCAACGCCTCCTGTATTTGATGGTGCTGAAGATAGAAACGGCTTACGTAATCATGATGAAGTACGTTTGATTAAAGATTATATCGCCAGCGCAGATTACCTCTATGACGATCATGGTGTCAAAGGCGGGTTAGCTGAAAAATCACGATTTGTTATAGTCGGAGATTTAAATGCGGCTCCTGAAGGAGATAAAAAACGCCCAGATACAACGGATCAACTTTTAAAAAATTCATTAATAAATAGTCAATTTACACCAACTAGTAAGGGCGCTAAAACCACTTACAGTGAAAAATATGCTGCGGCTTACACAGCTTACTGGCAAGCTCGTGCAGATTATGTTTTGCCTTCAACTTATGGCATTGAAGTCCATGACGGTGGGGTATTTTGGCCAACTAAAAGTAGCGAGTTGTACCGGTTAATTAAAGATCGTAATGCATCGTCAGATCATCGCATGGTGTGGTTAGATATTTCTATAAAGTAACTTGGTTATTAAACAGCAAAGTTTGGCTGTTTGTCTGAAATAATTGCTATTACATAGGTGCTTCTGCTTAAATTGGGGGAATTACAATAACCTTACAGAAGCCCTATGATTTTTAAATCTTCTACTCAAAAAACCTTAATTGCACTTGCCGTAGCATCCAGCGTTATGTTGTCCGGTTGTCAATCAACCGCATCTACCCCTACAGAGCAACCACAATCAACTGTTGCCAGCGTTGTTGTAACGCCTGCTGATACAGGCAGCAGCGCAATCACACTTGAGCAAGCAATGGCTCATCCTGATTGGTTAGGCCGCCAAGCAGAGCGTGCGTTTTGGGCTACTGATTCAAAAACAGTTGTCTATGCGCAAAAACAACAAGGTAATGAGCTTCGAGACTTATTTACACAAGCTGTTGATAGCCAAGCGGCAAGCCAAGTAGCGTTAAATAAGTTGCATACATTAGGGGCTGGTGATGCTGTTTATTCAGTGGATCGTACACAGCAAGCCTATGTATTTGAAGGTAATATATTTGTAAAGAACATCAATACAGGTGCAATTACACAAATTACTCACGACAGTGCTAAACAATCTAAACCACAATTTTTAACTGATGGTAATTTAGCTTATCGTCAAGCAAACTCTTTTTATAAAGTAGATTTGGCAACGGGACTGCAAGCTGAGCTTGTAAATCTTCATTTGAGCGATGCACCAAAAGGAGTTACAGAGCCTGAAACTTACATCGCTAAAGAACAGCATAAACTGATTGATTACATTGCGCTGACTCATAAAAATAAAAAAGATAAACAAGCGCGCAAAGAGCAACTCAACCAGCAAAATAGTTCAATTGCCGATGCTCAGTTTTACTTAGGTAAAGGCAATGAGTTAGCCGATGTGCAGTTATCACCAAATGGTAAAGCATTAATTGCTGTTGTCACTGAGGCCAAACCTTGGCGAGATGAAGCCGACATCATGCCAAACTATATTGCTGATGATGCACGGGTAAAAGCTGAAAAAGTACGTCGTCGTGTTGCTGATGAAAAACCACAAACCTCGCAAGTTATCTACATAGATTTAACTGAGCAAACGCAAACAGCACTCGCATTTGATACCTTACCTGGTTTTGATGAAGATGTATTAGCGGCAGTTAAAAAAGAAAACTATGCCCGTGACGGCAAAACATATGAATCTAAAAAAGAACTTCGTGCTATCAACCTAATGATGGATTGGGGATGGGATCAAAGTGCTATCGTCTGGAACAAAGCCGGCACGCAAGTCGCGATTATGCTTGAAGCATGGGATAACAAAGACCGTTGGTTAGCTACTGTTGATGCTGAAAATTCCAAACTTGTTTCACAACACCGTTTACACGATGATGCATGGGTTAACTATGCTTATAACGATTTTGGCTGGTTAAATAATTCAGATACCTTGTATTATTTATCTGAAGAAACTGGCTATAGCCACCTATATAAAAAACCACTCAATGGTAAAGCAACACAACTTACCAAAGGTCAGTTTGTCGTATCGAACCTCACACTAACAGATGACGACAGTGCAATTTATTACAAAGCCAATGTTGAGCATCCTGGTCTATATGAAATCTACCGCGTTGATCCACAAACGGCAAAATCAGAGCAAGTAACCAACTTAGACGGTATGACCGACTATAAATTAAGCCCTGATCAAAGCAAATTATTGTTAACACATTCCAAAATCATGGCTCCACCAGAGTTATATGTTGCTGATGCAAAAGCGAATACAACTGCAACGCAGCTAACTCATACAGTATCGAGTGAATTTTTAGCAAAACAATTAATTGCGCCTAAAATTGTTGCGGTACCGTCAAGTCATACTGAACAACCGGTATACGCTAAAGTATATTACCCAGCAGACTATGTAGAAGGTGAGAGCGGCAAAAACCGCAAAGCGATCATTTTTAACCATGGTGCAGGTTATCTACAAAACTCACACATGGGTTGGTCAGGTTACTTCCGCGAATTTATGTTTCATTCATTACTAGCCTCTGAAGGTTATGTAGTGATGGACATGGATTATCGTGCATCAAAAGGTTATGGACGTGATTGGCGTACGGCGATTTACCGTCAAATGGGTACCCCAGAAATTGAAGATTTAGCCGATGGTGTTAAATGGATGGCTGAAAATGCCAATGTTGATACCGGTGCTGTGGGTACATATGGCGGCTCTTATGGTGGCTTTATGACCTTTATGGCGTTATTTACTCAGCCTGATTTATTTCAAGCCGGGGCTGCACTTCGTCCAGTTACCGATTGGGCACACTATAATGGTCCATACACATCAAACATTTTAAATCACCCAGATGTTGATCCAATTGCGTATGAAAAAAGTTCGCCTATATATTATGCGCAGGGACTTAAAAACCGCTTATTGATCAACGCCCCTATGGTTGATAATAATGTGTTTTTCCAAGACTCAGTACGCTTAGTACAGCGTTTAATTGAGCTTGAAAAAGAAAACTTTGAAACGGCTATATTTCCAGTCGAACCACATGGTTTTGTACAGCCTTCTAGTTGGTTAGATGAATACCGTCGTATTCATAAACTATTTAAAGAAAGTTTATAAGCACTAAATTTTTAGACAACGCCAAGCTTATGCTTGGCGTTTTTTTATATAATTTATCAGCAGTGGCGTTGCGAGTACTATTCCGCCAATTGCACCTATTAAGTGAGCATCAACAGCAACCCGAGAGGCAATTAATTTACTCACTTCAGCACTGGGGCCATGAAATTGTTCATAAGCAATTTTAAGCCAAATACCGATAAACAATAAACCGCCGCTTTTCATGCCAACTTCAATATCTTTGATTGCCCCCCACACAATTACACCATGCAGTAGTGCACTCAATCCGGTGTAAATGTGAATCTCAGGACAAAAAAAGTAAACCCCAATACCGCACCAAGCAGCCAAAAATAAGGTGTGCAATGCATATTGCGTCGGTTTTGTATGCTCAGCATGTAACGCCCATATCAGTACGATACCGGCACAATTTAATGCTAAGTGCGCCCAGTTAGCATGCACATATTGGCTCGTGATCAAACGCCATACTTGGCCTTGGTCAATGAGCTGGCGATTAAACTCTAAAACATCATTTAAATTAAACGCTGCAAATAGGGCGCTTAATGCCATTAAACACAGCGGGGGTAAAATATATCGGGGTTGAAGTGGTAAATTGACCATTTTATTCTTATTTTTTACAGCAAAATTTTGCATATTGTGCCCGTTTAACTTTAAGATGCCAAACATCTCAATGCAATTAAGGTCTTTTTATGTTTTTACCTTTTAAAACCAGCGTCGTCTTTAGTTTAACTCTTCTCACTTTACCTGTTTTAGCCACTCAAACACCACGAGAAGTACGCGAGCCAGAAGCCGCCACTGGCCATCAACTAAAGCAACATGTCACCGGTCAGCAGTATATGGTTGCTGCGGCAAACCCCTATGCTGCTAAAGCAGGACAAACCATACTCGCTAAGGGCGGCAGTGCAGTCGATGCTGCCATTGCAACACAATTAGTGCTGACTTTGGTCGAGCCGCAATCATCCGGGATCGGTGGTGGTACTTTTATGCTGCATTTTGACAAAGGTCATAATAAGCTAACCAGCTTTGATGGCCGCGAAACAGCGCCAAGTAATGCTGACGAAACATTGTTTTTAGATGAAAAAGGTAACGCGGCACCTTGGATTGAAGCAGTGGTTGGCGGCCGTTCAGTGGGTGTACCTGGTTTATTGCATGCCTTCGCTAAAGCGCATCAACAATATGGCAAACTTGCATGGGCGGAGCTGTTTAAACCGGCCATAGAACTTGCTGAACAAGGATTTGTAGTATCGCCGCGTTTACATGCTTTATTAGCCAAACAAATAAATCCTGGGGTGACAACACTTCCAGTGATCCGTGATTATTTTTTTCCAGATGGTAAACCGCTTGCTGTTGGTACTGTTAAAACGAACCAACCACTTGCTGAAGTTTACAAAAAAATCGCCAGTAAAGGCATTGATGCTTTTTATAAAGGCGATAACGCTAAGAAAATGGTTGCTGCGGTCACTCATTCTATTGTGGCGCCAGGCACTTTAGCATTAACCGATCTAGCTAATTATCAAAGTAAACAACGTGACGCAGTTTGCACCCCGTACCATAGCTATAAAGTATGTTCTATGGCACCACCGAGCAGTGGTGGAGTCGCGGTGTTACAAATTCTCGCTTTGCTTGAAGATAAGAACATGGGTCAATTTAAAGCTAATTCGGCACAAGCCCTGCATTATTTTAGCCAAGCATCGCGACTCGCTTTTGCGGATCGTAATGTGTATATGGGCGACCCCGATTTTGCAGATATTCCTACTAATGAGCTACTCGATAAACGCTATATCGAGCAACGGACAAAATTAATAAGTGAGCGAGACGAAAAAGCCTATGCAGGGCAGCCTCGTCCATTACTAAGTTACGCACAAGATGATGCGTATGAATTGCCATCTACTACCCATGTATCTATTGTCGACAGTGAAGGGAACGCGGTATCAATGACCAGCTCAATAGAAATGGCGTTTGGTTCAACGGTTATGGTGAACGGTTATATATTAAACAACCAATTAACCGACTTTGCCTTGTCGCCGCGCAAAAACGGCAAATTATTAGCCAACCGTGTTGAAGCAGGTAAACGTCCGCGCAGCTCAATGTCACCGGTGATGGTGTTTAATAACGATGGCAGTTTACGCTTAGTGGTCGGCTCACCTGGCGGTAGCCGAATTATCGACTATGTCGCGCAAGTGGTTATTGGCGTACTAGATTGGCAACTAACTGCTCAACAAGCCATTGACTTGCCAAGAATTACTAATCGTAATAATAATTACACTAGTATTGAAAAAGGCACCGCTATCGAGGCGATTATTCCTGATTTACAAAAGCGGGGTCATACAGTAAAAGTGGTCGATTTAAACTCTGGCTTGCATGCGGTTGAAGTCGTCAATGGCACTTTATTTGGTGCCGCAGATCCTCGCCGCGAAGGGATCGCTTTAAGTGAGCAAAGTATTGTTCTTAAAGAGCACGAAATGCCAGTGAATAAGCCTTAATTGACATCGTGATTTAATGTACAATCTACTTTTACGTGTGTGTTAAGCACACACGTCTTATTTTCTCCTAATGGTCTGACAAGATTGAATATCATTGCTTTTTAATATTCAACAGTAATAATGACAGATCGTAACTTAAAGACTTCGTTAAGCTTGGACTTATGACTACAAATACTGACCCAAATTATCTTTATATTCATCACTCAGGCCCTGGTCTGATCGAAACGCCACTCTTAAATAAAGGCAGTGCATTTACTCAAAAAGAGCGTGAAAGTTTCAACCTTGCGGGATTACTGCCTCCACGCTATGAAACGATTGAAGAGCAGGTTGAACGTTGTTATCAACAATATTCAAGTTTTAAAGACAACCTAAATAAACACATTTATTTACGCGCCATCCAAGATAACAACGAAACACTTTACTACCGTTTAGTGCGTGACCATCTTGAAGAAATGTTGCCTATTATTTACACCCCAACCGTGGGTGATGCCTGTGAAAAATTCTCAGATATTTATCGTAGCGCGCGCGGTTTATTTATCTCTTATGAAGATCGTTATCAAATCGATGATATTTTACGTAATGCGACCAAAGGCAAAGTAAAAGTTATCGTTGTTACTGATGGTGAACGTATTCTTGGTTTAGGCGACCAAGGTATTGGTGGCATGGGTATTCCAATTGGTAAACTATCACTTTATACCGCCTGTGGTGGCATAAGCCCAGCCTATACGCTACCAGTTATGCTTGATGTAGGAACGAATAACGAAAAGTTATTAAACGATCCTATGTATATGGGTGCTCGCCATAAACGTATTGCACAAGATGAATACGATGAATTTTTAGATCTATTTATTAAAGCCGTTAAGCGTCGTTGGCCAAATGTGTTATTACAATTTGAAGACTTTGCACAGCCTAATGCGATGCCTTTATTAAAACGCTACCGTGATGAAATTTGCAGTTTTAATGATGATATTCAAGGCACAGCGGCGGTTACAGTTGGTTCGTTGCTTGCTGCATGTCGTGTGAAGAATGAACAATTATCAGAACAAAAAGTAGTGTTTGTAGGCGCAGGCTCCGCAGGTTGTGGTATTGCCGAGCAAATCATTACGCAAATGGTGTCGGAAGGTATTTCTGACGAACAAGCCCGCAGCCAAGTTTTCATGGTTGATCGTTTTGGTTTGTTAACACAAGGTATGGAAGGACTGCGCGACTTCCAGCAAGCACTTGCTCAACCTACAGATAAATTAGCTGATTGGACATACAGCGGTGAATACGCCTCATTGCTAGATGTGATGCACTGCACAGCTCCTGATATTCTCATTGGTGTATCAGGGCAACCTGGTTTATTTACTGAGCAAGTCATTCGCGCCATGCATAATGGATGCGAACAGCCTGTTATTTTCCCGTTAAGTAATCCATCTAAGCAAGTTGAAGCACTACCTGAAGATGTGATCAATTGGACACAAGGCAAAGCGATTGTTGCAACTGGCAGCCCATTTGCACCGGTTGTTTATGACGGTGAAACATTTGTAATTCCACAGTGTAATAACAGCTATATTTTCCCTGGTATTGGTTTAGGTGTTATTGCGGCGAAAGCCACCCGTATTACTGATGCAATGCTCATGGTGTCGAGTGAAATATTAGCAGAATCATCACCTCGGGCTAATACCGGTAAAGGGAGTTTATTACCTGCACTAACAGAAATTGAAACACTGAGTAAACGTATTGCTTTTGGGGTGGCTAAAAAAGCCATCGAAGAGGGGGCAGCGCTTGAGATCAGCGATGATATGTTATGGGCGGCAATTGACAGAAATTACTGGTTACCAAAATACCGTAATTACAAACGTTGTAGTATCTAAGCGGTCACTGCTGATTAACTAGTAAATTATCTAGAAACAGGCTTCGGCCTGTTTTTTTATGCTTGTTCATTTTAAATTAACCGCGTACGGTATCTAATAACGTTATTAAAACTATTAAGGATATGTATGCGTTATTTACCATTATTAGCCGCGACTCTAAGTTTCAATGTATTTGCAGCCAGTACACCAGATGCCCCACACATTTATATTCAAGGCCAAGCGCAAATCTCCACTATTGCCGATAATGTAAAGTTAGGCGTTGCCATTGTTGAAGTTGATAAGGACTTGATGAGCGCTAAACAAAAAGCTGATCAAACTATGGCTAAAGCGATTAAATTAGCAAAGCAGCAGGGGATTGATGAAAAAAGTATTTATGGTTCACAGATCTCAATTAACCGAGAAAATCAATATAACCGTGAAACAGGTAAACAAGACTTTATTGGTTACCGAGTTAGTCGCACACTTTCACTCACACTGACGGATGTAACAAAATATCCATTACTGCTGCAAAGTTTAGTGAACGCAGGCATTAATGAAATAAATCAAACTGAGTTCACATCGAGTCGTTACGATTCATTGCAAAAGAAAGTGCAAAAAATGGCAATTGCAGATGCAAAATCAGCGGCAAAAGAATTTGCAGCTGAATACGACGTAGAACTCAAAGGTTTGTATAGTGCTTCAAATGCCCCTATGAACGTATCAGCTCAACCTTACATGCGTGCTGAAAAAACCATGCTGTCAGACAGTAATTCAGGTAATTTCGTCCCTGATGCCTATCATGCTGGCGAAATCACAATCTCAGCAGACAGCTATGCAATTTATCTAATTAAAAATTAACACTCAACTCATTGGTGGCGAAATTTCGCCACCAATTTATCTCCCATTTCAGGGGAGATCCTCGCGATAGCATTAAGCATATTAATTATTTGCTCGCGATCATACTGATTACTAATATTTTCATTTACATCATCGATAATAGCATCTAAATAAGTAAATAGACTCTGCGCTGCTTTACTGTTCTGGTGGGTTCTGAACAAAATGTTTTTGAACGCTTCGAGTACATTATTCATCACATAACCATCACTTTTTGCATAGTTGCGGATTGGCGTGAAGTTATCATGCAATAATTCATCAAATGATGTTTCATGGAAATATAACAGTGGCTGTTTATCATCACTATGTTTTAAAGAGTAATTAACGTTATAAATGCTTAATCGATCAATGAGTAAAATACTGAGCATATCGATCGCCTTTACCGCAGTACCTGGATCGTTAATACCCGGGCTCATCGCTTTCACTGCAATCTCTGAGATCTGTGTCATTCCAAACCGATAATTGTCACTTACATATTCTTCGATATAAAAAATAAAGCAATTAAGTAAATCTTCAAGGAGTTGCTCGTTATCAGATAAATCATGATTACATTTTAAAAACGGATAGCCTTCAACAGTAAAAAAACCCTGCTTAACTACAACATAAATTTTTATATCATGTTGTTGGCAAAGGGCACATAGTTTATCGCTATTCACGCCTTTAAAGTAACCTTCTGTTTTACTTGAAATACTCGACCAATCGTCAAAGTTAGGAAATACATCGATAGGGTTATCTTTTTGCATGCTAATAATCGATTTCAATTCATTTTTAGTATTCTTATATAAGTCGTTTAATACGTTATCGACTTGAATAGCCCTTGAAATTGAATGGATGAAAAATACAAAAAAGCCTAACGATATCAGGCCAAAAACAAGTGAAAAAAGTATGCCCAATGAAGGAATTCCTATTTCACCATTATCCATAGTACGGATGTTGATCAGCATAACGATTGAAAAAATAATACTGCCGAGATAAAACCCCAAAACAAGTTGATGTGATTTCCGCGTTATAAGCCCCGGTAATACTCTTGGTGATAGACTTGCGCTGGCACTATTTAGTACCACCATAACCATAGAAAAACTAAAAACAGTTAGCGAAATAATACTACCCGTTAATGTACTTAGAATCGTTCGTGCATTTTCTTCGCTATCAACCAATAGTACCTCAAGCAGCGACTTAAGCTCCATAACAAAAGAGGTGTACTCTGTTGTGGTAACAAGTACTGCAAACAATAAAAATATCACCGATAATAACGATGGATAGAAACCAATACTACTGACTAATTCTCGGTAATTATCGGCAAATTTTCGCGGAGTAAACATATATGAACCCTAAGATGACTTAGTTGTTGCACCAACAACAGCTAGTTTATGCAGTAAGCTTAACAACAAACTTTGTTGCAGGTCTAATTATTAATAGTAACAGTGCCAATAGGAACGTATTTTTTGTCCGCTGCAGGTTTAAAATCTATAATATATGGGCTTCTAATCGCGGGCGGTAAGATGTTGTTACTTTATTTATATTTCATCATGATTAATCGGATAAATAGTAAACGCCATTGATACTGTACTGGTTGATTATCATTTGTTATTTAAATAACAATAGTTGTATAGTACTACCAATAATTAGGGAGACTTGGTAATACACAAGTTTTTATAAACACTTAGATAAAAATTAGGTTTATTGTGATTGTATCTTTATATGCTGCTTTATTAGCACTTTTTTATATTTATTTAACGATGAACGTAGTTAAAGTTCGTCGAGCTGAACGAATTTCACTTGGTGATGGTGGTAATCAACAACTGCAATGCGCCATGCGCGCGCATGGTAATTTTATTGAGTATGTTCCTCTTGCAATTATTTTATTGTTTTTAGTCGAGTATCAAGGTTTAGCCAGTCATTATTGCCACGCATTTGGGGCAGCATTACTGATAGGGCGCGTATTTCATAATTTGGGTATTGTCGATAAAAATCTCCGCTATCGCCAAATTGGCGCGCTAACAACCTTCTTAATAATAGTGTTAAATGCGTTTATCTTATTACTTACACGCCTTTATTAAATGTCAGAGAGAATCTTTATAATTGGCCTACCTCGTACGGGCACAACCAGTGTATGCCATGCATTTTTACAACTTGGTTTTAGTTGTGCCCATACAGCCTATACCAAGCAATGTTTTAACCAAGCGCAAGTGATCGCTGACACCCCAATTTTTAATGATTACGAATATTTAGATTCACTTTATCCAGGTGCTAAATTTATCTATTTAGAGCGAGAAGCAGATAAATGGCTGCCTTCAATTCGCCAATTATTACTGAGAATGCACACCAACTTGATGCGAGCGGATGGGGGGTTCAACCCTCATATTAAGCGTTGTTATCTGCATACCTTTGGCCGTTTTTCTGTTGATGAGTTACACAGTGATGCCTATTTGCAACAATGCTATGAGCAACACAAAAGTGCTGCGCATAACTATTTTGCTAAGCGAACAGCTGACTTTTTATCAATAGATATCGCCCATCCAAACAGTTTTAATCAGCTTTGTGATTTTTTGCAATTACAAACTGAACTGACAGAGTTTGAAAAAATGAATATTGGTGGCAAAGTAACAGCTTGGAATGCAGTAAAACATCCACTAAAAGTTGCTTCAACAGCAAATGGTAAAATCGATAAATATCTATACCCATCGTCTTGATAGGAAGTAACTACTCAAGGTGATTAAAAATTATTGCTGTAACAAGATTTTGTAGTTCAATTGCGTTAAAATCTCGCCATTAGTTTTTAGGTAAAATATTTATGTTCGAATTAAAATACCACACTCCATTTGCATGGACCGAAGCTGTGATGGCAGACTTTGACACCTTTTTACAAGATCATGCCGCTGCAGAAAAAAAAGCATCCGGTATGGCTATGTCGATGTTGTCGCATTATCCAGATCGCCGCAAGCTTGTAAAAGCAATGACAGATTTAGCACTGGAAGAAATGATCCACTTTAAACAAGTATTAAAGCTACTGCTTGATCGTGATGTTAACTTAGGCAACGACCAAAAAGATCCCTACGTGAAACAAATTCGCGCGATTTTTAGAAATGGCCGCGACGAGTTCTTAATGGATAGATTATTAGTCGGTGCCGTAATTGAGGCGAGGGGACACGAGCGTTTCTCTTTAGTTGCACAAGCATTACCAATCGGCAAAGAAAAAGATTTTTATGTGGCAATAGCTAAATCGGAAGAAAAACATAAGAACTTATTTGTCGAGCTGGCTTATGAATATTTTGATAAAAATGAGGTCGATGCACGATTAGAAGAAATTCTTATCGCTGAAGCTGAAATATGTAAAAACATTCCATTTACTGCAGCGCTGCATTAAACATATGGGCACTAGCTGGTAATTTTATTTATCTAGTGCCTAACTGTAAGTTACTAATTTATCAACGTTTTAAAATTTTTGATTAATTCACTTAACTCAACAATTGTAGGGCTCCCGCCTAAGTAATTGGTATCAATATGGTACGTATTTTCGATCCAATATGGCTTAGCGGTTGCGTTATGTCCATGAATAGAGAACAGCACGCCAAGGTTTTGAACCAGTTTTTTACTCTGCGTTATTTGTCTATCCCATAATAAGTCACTGATCAGTTGAGCATTTACTTTCATAGGTTGCTGCCAATCCCAACATGTAGCTAAAGTATGCGACAAACCAATTTTTTCGCCTTGGTAGTTCAATAAAATTGATAGTGGGCATGATATTAATTTATTGTTTACTGGTCATAAATAATCAAGCCGTAGTTCACGCTTAAAAAGTCGCTACCAGATAGTCAGCAATAAAAAACGCATCTTACGCTAGGGCACTTGCCTGTGAATATACTAAACGAGCTGTCACGTACAATTGAGCAAATACACGAACGAATGATCGTAGAGCTAGGACCATAGTTCAACCATCATAGCTGCCGGTAAAGTTTAAACATCGGCAGCACATTATAGTTGTGTGTAAATGAGCAGTGTACAAAGTCAGCTTAGAACATAAAACAGCTTTTAAAGTGCGTTTAGAATCCAAGTTAAACGACCAGCCTTAACAATTAGTTATGTGTGAGTTAGGTATTTAAAATTGGTGTAACGGATTTAATCTAAATTTGCATGCAAGTAGGGAAAATAGCGTTTATTAATCACGGTAATTAGGTTGTTACTTATAAAACTCATTCTATTTAACATAATATAAATTATAGGTTATCAATTAATTATCTAAGCTGGGGTGTGTTTATATGGGTGTTAAGTCCAATACTAGACGGTATCGGACTTAGTGGTGGTTTATTTCAATAATACAGTTTAATTCGAGTATCTTTCTTGAGCTTCATTATCGCTTAGCATAGTATTAAAAATACAATTTAAGCTGTATCACAAGAAGTAAACAATATGGAATTTGTGCGCCCGTTAGAACCAATCCTAATAATTGATGATGTTCAAGATATACGTGACTACTTAAATCAGATCTTAACTGAGTTAGGTTTTGAAGATATTCTTGAAAGCAGAGATTTTGAATCGGCTAAAACGTTGATTGATGAAAAATCCCCGAATGTTATCTTTCTCGATATTGAACTGCCCGATACCGATGGTACAGAAATTCTTGAATACTTAAATGACAATTACCCACATACACATGTTGTCATGTGCTCTGGCCATAACAGCCTCGAAAATGTTCAAAATACTTGGGAACTAGGTGCTAAAGGTTTTATTGCAAAACCATTTAATGCTAAAAAAGTTGATACGGTCATGAAACGCCTCGAACTCATTTAATGTAATTTATCAACCTACAAGGTTACTATGAAACAGTCCGTACAAGCGATCATTGATGATTTATCTCAGGTTATTTTTGGCAAACAGCAACAAATAAAACTCGCGTTAACCTGCTTATTTAGCCAAGGTCATTTATTAATTGAAGATTTGCCAGGTATGGGTAAAACCACTTTATCGCATGCACTTGCTGCGGTATTAGGTTTATCATATCAACGAGTGCAATTTACCAGTGATTTATTACCCTCAGACATACTGGGCTCAAGTATTTTTAATGCCAATGAGCATAAATTTACTTTTCATAAAGGGCCTATCTTCAGTCAAGTTGTTTTAGCGGACGAAATAAATCGCGCAGGTCCAAAAACACAAAGCGCTTTATTAGAGGCAATGGAAGAAAACCAAGTTACTATGGATGGTGATAAACATGCCCTACCAACACCATTTTTTGTTATAGCAACTCAAAACCCTTTATATCAATCAGGTACTTATCCTTTACCTGAATCTCAATTAGACCGTTTTTTTATGCGTATTAGTTTGGGTTTTCCACCTAAAGAAGCTGAACGTAAACTCATTTTAGGCCAACATAATCGTGATTATGCACACTTACCTGTACGTATCGATACACAACAATTAATTGAAATACAAAATAAAGTAAGTGCTGTTATGTTAAGTGAACCGGTTGTTGATTATATTTTGGCGCTTGTATCTGCTACCCGAAATAACAGCCAATTTGCTAATGCGTTATCTCCACGGGCCAGTATTGCAGTTGGCAAAGCCGCGAAAGCATGGGCGTTTATTGATGGTCGTGACTTTGTTACCCCTGATGATGTGCAAACTATTTTTGCTAGTGTTAGCGAACATCGTTTAGGTCTGCAGCATGATGTTAGCTCACAACAGATCAAACAATTAATAAATACTGTTGATGTGCCACTTTAAGGTATGAACAATAAAACAGGAAAGCGCCCTACTTTTTGGTTTCAGTTTAAAGCTAAGGTTTTCAAGCTATTACTAAGAAATAAACATAATACCGAACATCTTACCTTAACGCATAACACAATATATGTTTTGCCATCAAAATTGGGCGTGAGCTTTTTAGTGGTTACTATGCTTAATTTTATATTAGGCATTAATTATCAGAATAATCTGATTTTAGCGATGGCTTATTTAATGCTTGTCGTAATGATATTTTCGCTACTTATGGGTTATAGCAATCTTAAAGGATTAAAAATTGATTATAAAAATCATATAGCTAGCTATGCTCCCTGCTCTGCATTATTAGAGCTGCAACTAAAAACCGAAAAAAAATGTCAATCATTGCAGTTTATTTATGAAAATAAAACCCTCACAACCGTTGATGAAATAACCAGTCAAAAGCAAATAGTTAATTTAGATTTAGGATTAAAAGAACGTGGTGAATACCCCTTGCGCCGATTAAAAATAATCAGCAAGTACCCGTTTGGATTAGTATCGGTATGGAGCTACATGCAATTAGCACATACGGTATTTGTCTACCCGCAACAACTCAAACCATTGCATGAAGCTAGTTTGCAAAATAACCACAACACTGATGATGGCCTGCATAAAAACAGCCATGGTAGTGATGAATTTGATGGTTTAAATATTCATCAAACTGGTATGAATATGAAACGAATATCATGGAAACATTACGCAAAAACTCAGCAATTAATGGTAAAAGAGTTTGTAAATTATTCAGCCCAAAGTGTTGTTTTTGATTTTAATCAGTTACAAGGAAATACCGAATCCCGCCTACAACAATTAAGCTATTTAGTAACTCAGGCTTACTCACAAGGCGTTAGTTATGGCCTGCAATTAGAAGCAGGACTATACGCGATCAGTGATACCAAAGAACATTGTAAACAGTGTTTAGAAGCACTAAGCCGTTTTGCAAAGGATGAAAATGAAAGTCACTGATAATTTAACCGCGATCAATTTGTCGTTATCTATTGTTTATATTTTAGTGCTGAGTTTTATTTTTACTGAGTTACCTCCTCTATTTAATACATTATTAGCTAGTTTGTGTATTTGGAATCTAGCCGTTACCTTATTGAAAAGAAATAAACCCACTGCCATATTAGCAAATACTTTGGCCGGTTTGAGTCTATTGATCTTGTTTTATGACGTAGGTTTTAGCGATACGGTGACTTTATTTGTTGCGATGCTGATCCTCTCTAGCTTATTTAAATTACTGCAAGCCAATACAAAAAAGCATTATCAAACTATCATTTTGTTAAGTTTTTTTAGTCTCTCAACAGTATATCTATTTTCTCAGAGCTTATTTGCTACGCTAGTAATTAGCATGCTATATATTTTAAATTTTGCGCTTTTAGCGCTGATTGAATCTAAACATAGTTTAAAAATTGCAGCTAAAGACAGCTGCAAACTTTTGTTGCTAGCACTACCTTTAGCGATATTTTTATTATTATTGTTACCGAAACTTCCCGCATTTTGGCAATTACCGGGGCCAAAACTCGCTAAAACCGGTTTGTCAGAAAGTGTTGATCCATTTGATATAGCCAAACTGTCTAATTCAGATGAGTTAGTATTTCGAGCTAAATTTGATCAGCAAAAGCCATCTTCCCCCTATTACTGGCGAGCGATTATACATGATGAGTTTGATGGTAAACGCTGGTTAATATCGGACATTTTAAAAAGCCAGCAAGTAATTGACCAAATCACCTCAGCTGAACGTGGTGAACGTGGTGAACCATTATATAGTTATCAAATTTTTGCAGAGCCTGGCGCTAAGCCTTGGCTTTATGGTTTACAGTTTGCCGACTCGGCCCATCAAGATGTAAAAACAACCAGCAATGGATTACTACTGCGGAAACGTTTTTTAGCTAATAGTATCAGCTATACAGCCCAGAGTTATGCTTTTAGCTTGGCTGAACTCTCTCGCTCTGCACACTATCAAAACGTGCAGCTTAGTTTAGCTAAAGAGACTAATTTGCAGTCACAGTCTTTAGCTAAACGTCTGTATGAACAACATAATAACAATGATCAGGCTTTTTATTCAGCACTTTATGACTACTTTGCCAATAATAACTTTAGCTATACCTTAACGCCGGATCCAATTACCGGTAACAACACCCTTGACCAGTTTTTATTTGCTAATAAACGTGGTTTTTGTGGCCATTATGCCAGCACAGCTGCATTTATGTTTAGAAGTGTTGGTATTCCTGCCCGCGTTGTTTCGGGGTACTTAGGTGGTGAGTATAATCAACAAAATAGTTATATGAGCGTCTATCAATATGATGCCCATGCATGGGTTGAAGTATTTATAAAAAATAAAGGTTGGCAAATTTTTGATGCAACTGCGGTTGTTTCACCTGAACGATTAAACGGATCTTTATCACAGCACTTGCAGCTGAATAGCGAATTTACAAGCAACTTGAGTTTTGGCTTATTACGATTGAGTAATATTGCTGGTATTAACTGGTTAAGGCTTAAGCTTGAAAATCTTGATTACCAATGGACAAATTGGGTGTTAGGTTTTGACCAGCAAAAGCAATCTTCCCTGCTAAAAGAATTATTCGGTAATAAACAGCTTTGGCAAATTTCACTGATGGTGATAGCAACCGTATGTTTAGCCTTTATTTGTTACTTTGTGTATTTGTCTTGGCCTAAAAAGCCAGAATCGCCAGCGCATTCACTCGCAAAAGACTACCTTACTGTTGTGCGTTGGTGTAATAAGCAAGGTATTTCTGCACCGTCAAATCAAACGCCGCTGCAATTTTTAGCATATGCAGCTCAACAGCTGCCTAACAAGCGGACATATATCATGCAATTTGCGCAATTATACTCCGATGTGCGTTATCGCCAGCTAATATTTAGCGCTTATCGTAAAAAACACAGTAAAAATCTGGTAAAATTAATTAAAACAACAACTAAGAGAACTCTATGAATGCAGTCGTGATTGGCGTTATTTTAATGCTTGGCCTTACTTTAGCCCGCGTTAATGTAATTGTTGCTATGACTTTAAGTGCTTTAGTCGCCGGTTTAACCGCCGGACTTAGCTTAAACGATACCCTAAACGCATTTAACGCAGGCCTCTCTGGCGGAGCTGAGATCGCTCTAAGCTATGCAATGCTAGGCGCATTCGCTGTTGCGATTTCAAAATCAGGCTTAACGCGCATTTTAGCTGCAAAACTACTCGCTAAAGTAAATAACAATAGTAGTAATAGCGAAACAAATTTAAGCTATTTTATTTTACTGATAATTTTAGTGTGTGCAATTTCATCGCAGAACCTAGTCCCAGTTCATATAGCTTTTATACCAATTTTAATCCCCCCGCTACTGGTTATATTTAATAAACTAAGGTTAGACCGACGTGCTATTGCCTGTATTTTAACGTTTGGTCTAGCAACCTCATATATGGTTTTACCCTATGGCTTTGGTGGAATTTATTTATACTCGATTTTACATAAAAACTTAGTGGAAAATGGCTTAGAAATCATTAATACCCAAGTACCTATGGCGATGATCATTCCTGCCTGTGGCATGTTAGTTGGGTTAATTGTAGCGGTGTTTATCAGTTATAGAAAACATCGGGATTATCAGCATGATGAACATCAAGAGCACGCAACTAATGTGGTTGTAGAACAACCTAAAAAAGTATTGTTAGTCGGTATTACAGCGGTATTAGCCTCTTTAGCAGCACAAAATGTCAGTGGTTCAATGATTTTAGGTGGCTTAGTTGGGGTGATGATTTTTAGTTTGTTTGGCGTAGTTAAGTGGGAGCAAAATAGCGACGTATTTAGTAAAGGCGTAGCAATGATGGCAATGATTGGATTTATAATGATCTCAGCTCAAGGGTTTGCCTCTGTAATGAAAGCGACAGGCGATGTGACTAGCTTAGTACAAAGCGCCGCATTGATTATTGATGGCAACAAACCTTTGGCAGCTGCACTAATTTTATTAGTTGGTTTAATGATCACCATGGGGATTGGCAGCTCATTTTCCACAGTGCCAATAATAGCAACCTTGTTTGTGCCACTGTGCTTAGAGCTTAACTTTTCAATGATGGCAACCGCAGCTTTAGTGGGAACCGCAGGTGCTTTAGGCGATGCTGGCTCCCCTGCTTCCGATTCAACCTTAGGACCAACTTCCGGCTTAAACGCTGACGGTCAGCATGATCATATCTGGGATTCAGTTGTGCCTACTTTTATCCACTTTAATATTCCATTGCTAATATTTGGCTGGATAGCTGCTATGGTGCTTTAATACCTTGAATGTGAGTAACCAAGTAGAGAATAGATTAAGACCCCTACTTGGTTACTCAATTATTGTTTTAACGCAGATGCTAAAGATATATAACAGTGCAACATAGTATGATGTGTTCTTTTTATAAAGCAAAGAAAGCACCATAAAAGTGCTTTCTTAACTTAATAACTCGGTTTAAAAACCATAAATCATCTTATCGCATACAACCGGCGTAGGTCTGTGATTGTCATCGACCGCAACGAATGTAAAACTCCCAGTAATTGCCGAGTGTTTATCATCCCTGTGCATTGTTTCTAAGAATATTTCAACGTCTACTCTTAAACTTGTATTGCCTACATGCACAACTTTTGAGATCAATTCAGCGAAGGTTCCAGCTGGAATAGCTTCTTTAAAATCAACTCTATCTGATGAAATGGTTACCAATGGTTTACGGCAAAAGCGCGTTGCAGCAATAAATGCAACTTCGTCCATCCATGCCAATGCATCACCACCAAACAAGGTATTGTGGTGATTAGTGCGCCCAGGAAATACTGTTTTTGTGACCGAAGTCGTTGAGTCTTTAATACGCTGAGCAATTATTTCTTCACGGTTTACTTGAGTTGTCATGTTCTCTACTTTTGGTTTGCTAATTTATCTAACATCATAAGTGCAGGATCAAGGCGTTCGCCTTTCCAATTAAAACGCCAATCCAGATGAGGGCCAGTTACACGACCAGTCGCACCAATTTCAGCTATTTTATCACCGCGTTTAATGGTATCCCCTACTTTTACATCAAGCTTACTTAAGTGTATGTAGGTAGACGTGACACTGTGGCCATGATCTAAAATTAAAGTTCCACCAGAGTAATAAAGGTCGTTATCAGCAAAAACAACGGTACCACTGACAGGCGCATAAACAGGACTGCCTGTCTTGTTGGCTATATCTAAACCAAAATGTGGCCGACGAGGCTCACCATTAAAATAGCGTTGGCTACCATACACACCCGAAATACGCCCTTGTGCAGGTTTGTAAACTGGATCTAAAAAGTACCTAAGCTCAGAGTCAACTTTTCGGGCATTTCTTACTGCCACAGCTTCGCGGCTGATACGGTCACTTACCGCTTTTGGCGGTGACACATATTTACTTGCCACTCCAGTAATTTTATCAATTTTATAATCACGTTTAGTGATCTCAATCGCTTGCTGATGTTTGACACCGTCTGCATCAACCCAGGCTAATTGATGGGTTAATTCAGCATCACGGCCAAAGCCAAATACAAACTCACCTTGTGCGGTGGTTTTTAATGCTTGGCCATTAAAAATAACTGACTTAACCCCATCAATTTGACCAGTCACTAACCCGCCTTGGGTTAAGTGACCTTTTAGCTCCACTGCATCAGCAAAAAAGCTCACAGTAGCAAATAACGAAACGGCTAATAATTTACGCATAACAAATGGACCCTTTGGCCACACCTTCGTATGCTGTGACTTTTACGTCATTGTCAGGATGCTGCGCTTTAACTTGCTCAGCAAGGTAACCTGCAATACATTCAACCGTAGTATCAATGGGTAAAATATCACACCGTTCTTTACTTATTGCCATTTCAAAATAGCCTTGTGCGGCGGTATAGGCAAAACAGAGGTCATGTTCTTTGGCGCTGATGTGCTGTAGCTGCGGCGCTTGAATTTGATCTTCTGCTGTAGCTAAATAAATATCTTGCCATTTATCAGCCCATTGCTTTTGTAATCGTGGCATTGCCATCCCATCAAGGGCAATACCAATTTGCGAACGGTGACCATGAATAATACGCTGGCAATTACCGTCGTGCTTTTTAAGGCCATGACTATAGTGATAATAAAAGCTCTTACTATGCTCTGGCTTTAACTCAATTTCGATTTTATCGATATTGCTTGGTAACTGCGGCATGATTGTAGCAATTAAAAATTCAATAACTGACTGCTCATTAATAACATCAGCATCAATTAAACAAAACGCTTGGTTTGGCGCGCTCATTGCTAAGTGGTGATCATCACCAAAAGTACAATCAAGTGTTGTGTAGTCACCATGGTTTTCAACTTGGCCGTTAATTTGGTTGCCAATGGCCAGCTTGTGATCAATACATTGGTCGATAATGCCTTTGATTTGCTTTTTAACTAAGCCAAAATCAAGCACCATAGACTCTTCATTTAACTTGCCATGCAAGGTTAAATCAACAATCCAGCTCTCGCCAACTGCGCCTCGTTTATTACACAAGTAAGAAAAATCAATTACGGTAAGTGCGTTAACAAAAAGGATCATAAACTTCCTTTATACTGGTTAAAAAATCACGGTAATTATAATGATTTTTGCTAGTAATTGCGCGATTTAATCGTGTAATTAGCATGTTCTTCACCTAAGCGGTGGTATTTCGTGCAAATAAATTATTTTTTTAACTGCTCCGAGTTGTTTAGCGTACAAGTGTACGCTAAAGTACGTGGCAATTTCTAAGCGATGAAAAGTGTTATGGAACCTAAAAATAGTTATACAAAAGAAGATTTGATCCTATGTGGTCAAGGTGAAATGTTTGGAGAAGGCAATTGTCGTCTACCAAGTGACAACATGTTAATGATGGACCGTATCGTCTCAATCACTGATGACGGTGGAGAGCATGGTAAGGGTGAAATCGTTGCTGAGCTTGATATTAACCCTGATCTTTGGTTTTTTGCTTGTCACTTTAAAGGTGATCCAGTCATGCCAGGTTGTCTTGGTTTAGATGCAATGTGGCAACTGGTTGGCTTTTTCCTTGGTTGGTCTGGTGGTCCTGGTCTTGGCCGTGCGCTAGGTGTAGGTGAAGTTAAATTTACTGGGCAAATTTTACCAACAGCAAAAAAAGTGACCTACCGTTTGACCATGAAGCGCGTTATTAAACGTAAATTATTCATGGGGATGGCTGATGGTACTGTTGAAGTAGATGGCCGCGTTATCTACGAAGCAAAAGATTTAAAAGTTGGTTTATTCCAAGATACTAGCGCGTTTTAATTTTGTAATTAAAACCCAGCTACAAAAACGCCGCTGTTTCATAAACAGCGGCGTTTTTGCTTTAATTCAATACTTAAAAATTAGGTTTTATACATATTGCGATTTTCTATCGCTTCGCGCCAACCGCCTAACCACTCTGATTTTGGGTCTATTTGTTGATAAGGGCATAGGTCTTTTGAACGGCCCGCGAGGCCTGCTTTAAAGCCTTGAGAATGAGCTCTTTCTAACCGATCTCTTTTCTGTCTCTTCATAGGTAAATCCTCACCTTTTATATTTATATATTTGTAGTGTTCGTGACATCTACATTTAATGAATAGTTAATAAAACTGTTAAATTCAAATCACAAAAGCAATTAAATAAATTGACTTTAACTAAGCTGCTGATGCAAAAATGAATTAACATATAAAAAAGTAAAGTGGTCGTACCATCTTCTGTGCGACCCATATATGTACAAAAAATTACGACTATCTAATCACTAACACGCAGTTTCCTGCTCTAATTGTGACTGCGGTTTATGGGTGAAGTTCCTATAAAAAATGTAATTATGACAAATTTATTTCAACTCATTAATAGTAAAGAAGTTTAATTTTTGAACTTATTTCAGACCACTTTACTGCGGCTTATTCACACTTAATTAGCCCACATTTCACGTACATTTTTAAATTGTTTAATAATTAATCCTTGCAACTATACCCAAACCACCTCAATATACAGAATTCAGCGTTTCACAGGGGCTTAGTATCAAGGCGTTACTTTGCAACAATGGCAGCCCCTTTTAAGAAGTAACAACGCTGAGAGTAAGTGCCTGTGAAACGCCCAACGGGTTGGTTTAAAAGCGATTTATACTGCGTTATTGATTTTAACAATAGAACCACTATTACTTGCAATCAATGCCTTGCCTAAATCGCTTTTAATTCCAACTGAAACTCGCATCTTGAGGTGGTTTGGGTATATTAATACGATCGGTCTAATATGTGTTTATGCTAAAAAACAGTCAAAATCCACCACGACGTGGTCGCCCACCAAAAGTTGCCCGCAGTAATGCCGACACCAAAGCGTTACTTATTGCTACGGGGGTAGAAACACTAACCGAGTTTGGCTTCAGTGCCACAGGACTTGATACTATTTTAAAAAAAGTAGGTGTTCCAAAAGGTTCTTTTTACCACTACTTTAATAATAAAGATGCCTACGGCTTAGCTGTTATAGACGCTTATAACGATTACTTTGTTGCTAAACTTATTCGCTATCTAGGGGCAAGCGATATCCCTCCTTTAGAGCGACTAATCAATTTCACCCAAAGTGCAGCACGGGGTATGCAAAAGTACGATTTTAGTCGCGGTTGTCTAGTCGGTAATTTAAATCAGGAACTAAACCACCTCAGCGATGACTTTAAAAATAAACTATTAACCAGCTACGAGATTTGGCAACAACATGTGCAAGTTTGCTTGGCACAAGCTCAGCAGGAGCGTGTTATTGCAGCCAACGTGAATACCACACAAATGAGTGAATTTTTTTGGATTGGCTGGGAAGGTGCTGTAATGCGTGCCAAGCTAACTAAAAATACTCAGCCACTTATTTTATATACTGAAATGTTTTTACGTGCATTGCTTAGGTAACGGCTTAAGTAATTGCTCTTTATTCATAACAATTAAAAGACGATCGGTCTAAATGGAGTCCAGATGAACAATCAATTTAAAGCCATTGTTATAAATAATACTGACGATAAGTATACCGCGTCAGTACAAACACTAAATAATAGCGAATTACCCAATCTCCCTGTCAAACTAGATGTGCTTTACAGCACCCTAAATTATAAAGATGGTCTAGCTATTACAGGAAAAGGCCCCGTGGTGCGCTCATTTCCTATGGTGCCGGGTATTGATTTAGTGGGTAAAGTAACAGCCAGTGATTCTAGCGAGTTCGCTATTGATCAGTTGGTATTATTAAATGGCTTTGGTGTTGGCGAAAAATACTGGGGGGGTCTGGCTCAACAAGCCGCTGTTAATGGCGATTGGTTGATCCCACTCCCAACGTCGTTAACACCTAAACAGGCCATGCAAATTGGTACTGCCGGTTACACCGCGATGCTCAGTATTATTGCGCTTGAAAAGCAAGGCATCACTCCCGACTCTGGTGATATTTTAGTTACGGGTGCAAACGGTGGTGTGGGTAGCTTTGCCGTCTATTTACTTAATCTACTAGGTTTTACCGTAGTTGCAGCAACAGGTCGTGTAGATCAAAGCGAACATTTAAAACAACTTGGTGCCTCTGAAGTGATCGACCGAAATGAGCTATCAAATCCAGGTAAGCCATTAGCAAAAGAACGTTTTGCTGCAGCCATTGATTCGGTTGGCAGTCATACCCTTGCTAATATTTGTGCTTCTTTAAAGTATGGCGGTGTAGTTACTGCTTGCGGTTTAGCACAAGGCATGGATTTTCCTGCATCCGTTGCGCCGTTTATTTTGCGTGGTATTTCATTAATCGGCATAGACAGTGTAATGCGTCCAAAGGTCGACCGCATCCAAGCATGGCAACGTCTAGGTGAGCTTGTTGAGCAGAGCTACTTAGATAAAATATCGACTGAAATTAATTTAGAGCAGGTTATTAACGCGGCTGATGAGCTGATGGCCGGAAATATCCGAGGCCGTGTAGTAGTAAATTGCCAACAGTAAAAATAAGTTATACCAATCGTGTTAGTTACTAAGTATTTATAGCGACGGAGAAATACAGTGATAACAAGACAGGAATTTTGACATGCCGTTGTTCTACTTGAAAAATTACTGACGTATTTAGCGCTTCATTTAGCCCGCTAGAATGGTTAAATATTTAACTCAATTGGTATATTAAAGCTTCTTGTAAAAGAAGCTTTAATTTTTTCGTCATTACATGCCTAAAGCAGCAAGCTTTTCGTTTAATTCGTCTTTTGAAATTAAACTCATTTCATACTGTTTTTTAACTTTACGAATAGTGTCGAAATTATCAAGTTTTAATCGTGCTTTAGCTAATTTCTGTTCTTTTTCTGCTACAGAGATCACATCAAGTTTAACGGCTTTTTCAAGCTTCTCTTTTTCTTGATCGTATTCTTTTTGAAAAATTGCTTTTTCTTGAATGATGATTTGATCTTTTAGCTTTTTCTCAATTTCAATAGCTTCATCTTCAAGCTCAATTTTTTTCTCAAGTAACGGTTCAACACGGTTTAATGCTTCTTGCAAAGCACTTTCGATATTTTGTCCTTGGTTTTCTAGTAAATTTTCTACGTATTTTTTACCAATATCTTGATAACCAATATTTAGCTGCCCTTCTATTGAAGTGATCTCAGAGCGGATCGCCGATAACTTTGAGTTCTCTTTCATTGAGGTGCTCATATCAGAGCTTAGTTTAGACGTTGATTCGCTGATATTTGAACCAATAGTGGTAGCTTGTGTTTTAATTTTATTAAAAAGACCCATGTATATTATTCCTTAAATCTATCATCCAATGTTGTGGCGTCATGCCAATACTTATTAAAGCGCACTAATATTACCGATAAACTAAACAAATGTAAATTACACAAGCAAACTGACTTGATATTCTTGTATCAAATTATCGTGATAAAAATTATAATTCTGGGATTAGATTTTAGAAAAAGAGTGTAAAACATGAGTAATGAAGATTTATTCGGCAATAACCCGCTACAAGGCGTTAAACTTGAGCAAGTTGTATCAGAGTTAGTTGATCAATATGGGTGGGAGCTTTTACATGCTTATCTACTGCTAAATTGTTTTAAAAACAACCCTGACATCAAATCTGCAGTTAAATTTTTGCGTAAAACCCAGTGGGCACAAGATAAAGTTGAAAACTTTTATCTTTATAGATTAAAAAATCTTCCTAAACCCGATGATGTTCAATATGAACTACCACCACGTGACCGCGTTATTCCTGAAGATCATAAACCGGGTGAACCATGTGAGTTAAGTTTTAGTGACGCAAAACGTATTCAAGCGAAAAAAGAAGCCAAAGATCGTGCACGGACGCGCAAACAACGCTCAAATGCCAGTAATCCTTGGGGGAACTAAGTGCTAAGTGCTAAGTGCTAAGTGCTAAGTGCTAGGTGCTAGGTGC
>NZ_JACJDT010000030.1:6232-57623 GCF_014163675.1 Pseudoalteromonas sp. SR44-5 | reverse complement strand
AATAGACTTGTTGTACAATAATCAACCCTGACAAAGTTATAACAAGAGTAAATGGTAGTAACACAACACCAGTTAAATTGTGCAGATCTAAATTAGCTCTGCTGAACTTACGAAATAAACGTAAAGAAAAAAAATCGGTAAATATTCGCCGATGAATAACAATGCCTGAAACTAACAGACAGAGCATTGCAATACTTGCAACCCCTACCAGCCATGCACCTAAATCATCTTTACGCAGCGTCAAGTTATGATGAAAAGGGTAAATAAAACTACTAGCATTAGGTCTATTCGCTTTTGTTAATGGTGCAAGCGTAACTGGATGAAAATACTCCCGAACATGGCGACGAGGCTTTTTATATGAAGCCGCTTTGATTACATATGGTATACGCTCACGCGGTAACACAATTGTCCAGTAAGCAGCTCCATTTTGCTGCTCACTCAATGGCTGAATAATATCTTTATCTACCGATAACGAAGATGTCACTTTCATTAAGTTAATGCGAGTATCTGGCATCATCCAGCGGTCTATTTCTTTGTCAAATACAGACAAAGTGCCAGTCCAAAATATTGCAAAAATAAGCCCACTTAAAATCAGCCCCACCCATGTATGAACAGGACCCATTCTTACTCGTATGTTAAGCTTTGCGTTTACTGCTTTTCTACTCATGCGCAAGACCAATTAATCAACCAGTCTCTAAACCATGTCGTTGTTAATGTGCAAGTAACGTCACATGGCATATTCAATAAAAAAGATGGAGTGTTTAAAAAGCTTACAGCCATAATCATTTTTCCAATTCGCTATAAGCCGTAATCAAAACAACACTTTCATGTTCATGAAGTAACTACGTCCACGCTCTGAAAACCTAAAAGCGCCAGTGTCTTCACGTACTTTAAAACGCTTTGCATCTGTAAAATTATCAATTGTGAAATTTAGACTAAGCCACTTATTAACGTCATAACTCAATCCAATATCTAAAGTCGCTAAATCTTTTTCACTTTTATCAACCGAGTTACGATCAAAATCAACTCGGGTAATTTGCCCTTCATAATTCGCTCTTATGTAACTAGATAACTTATCGGTTGGATAATAATTAAGGACAACGGAACCGGTGTGATCAGGAACACCAACTAACGAATTACCATCTAATTGCGCCAGAGTATCGCCAAAAGGGCGCGCGCCTGCAGGTGTATTAATAACAACATTACTGGCATCTATGGAAGAATCGGTATAGGTATAGTTAATTTTCAGCGCCAACTTTTCAGCTATATCCCAATTTCCCTCTAACTCAATACCTTGAATTGTTGCTCCATCAGCATTAAGCCACGTAGCCCAAGCTGGACATTCCTGCGAACCGACACTCCCAGAGTCGCAATACGCTGCAATAACGCCGTCATTGCCATCACTAAAGTAGTAAGATTGCGTGCTGAGTATTTTATTGGTGAAATCGTTGTAGAAAAAAGTTGTGCCAAAACTCAGGTTTTTATTGTTGTTATACATAGCACTAACCTCATAGTTGGTGCTTTTTTCTGGTTTTAAGTTTGGATTACCCATGATCACAAATTGATCATTACCGCCGCCGCGTGATGAGCCCGTAGTTTCATCAATTTGAGTGATTTTTGGACTTTTATAGCCCGTTGCAATACCGCCTTTAAAAGTTAAGTTTTCACTATAATTAAAAACAAAATAAGCACGTGGGGAAGTATGTTTGCCAAAAAATTCATTGTCAGTTAATCGAGCGCCTAACGTTAAATATAACTTTTGGCTAATAAGCTCCCACTCATCTTCAGTAAAAATAGCCCAATCAGTGACCTTTCTTGTGCCAAAACTACCTGAATGACCTCCGCCCAAATCACTATTGGCTTGTTCATCGTTAGTCCACTGCAAACCCGTAGTTATAAGGTGACGACCAAAACCGGTTAAAAAGCGCGCATCGGCAACTTTATTTTCCGAACTTGTGGTAAATTCGTAAGTTTTTGGATAACGATATCTTTCATAACTTTCTTGGTAATATTTGACTTCTAAATCACCCAGCTCAAAACGCTTATTGTAGGTTATACCCCAAGAGTCTCGTGTCCACTCTCGATCAACAGCGGACCGACTTGTTTGTTTTAACACGCCACCAGGATTGCTGGTATAACGCTGCTTTGAGGTTGAAAAATCAAATGTTAAATCGGTATCTTGATTGGCTATAAGGTTTAACTTACCGCCTAAAGTACGCTTTTGAGATTCTTGGTAACCGCCTAAATATTTATCCTCATCTTGCAGTATTTCACTACCCCATAAAGAAACACCCATAGTGTTTTTAATAATCGGCCCAGATAAGTAAAAATCCGCTTGGCGTTTATTCGACATCACACCACTATCAGGCGCTTGAAAGCCATACCCTACGCTGCCGCCCCATTTTTCAGGCGTTTTTTTGGTAATAATATTAATTACCCCACCCATAGCATCACTACCATATAGCGAGCTCATTGGCCCGCGAACAACCTCAACACGGTCAATAACTGATACCGGTGGTATGAAACTGCTATCTAGATCTTCATTATTTAATTCTCTTGGGTTAGCTGTTTCTGAGCGAACGCGTTTTCCGTCAACCAATACCAATGTGTACCCTTTAGGCATGCCCCTAATTGATATACCACTATTAGCACCTGAGCCAACAACGTTAACACCTGGCACTTCATTAGTAATATCTTGTAAAGAACTAAACGGGCGCTTTTCCAGAGTATCATTTGAAAGCACGCTAATACTTGCCGGTGAATTTTTGATTTCTTGAGAATATCCTGCAGCAGTCGTTACCGTTATTGGCCCTAAAGACAACGGCTGACTGTTAGTTTTGGCCTTTACTTTCTCTAACGTTACCGCATTTGTAGTGACAAACCGGTAACGTATATTAGTGCCAGACAATAAAACATTAAGCGCTTGAGCTGGGGTCAAATCACCTTTAACTTCAGCAGACATATACTGTGCTGTCGGTATCCCCGTGTATAAAACCTGAACGTTAGTAATAGCAGAAAAATCAGTAATAGCCTTTGACAATACTTTAGCTTCAAGATCAAATTGATAGCGTGCTGCGTGCTGGTGAGCAGTATTTTCAACTTGCGGTTTAACTGCAGTATTAGCCTGCAGTGAATGACTGGCTATGAACGCCAAGGTTAGTATTGAAAACAACCCAATACGTTTATTAACACGAAAATCCATTAAGCGCCCTTTAGTAAAAGTAATACGAATAATTTACACCTACAATTAAGACGTATCTCACTCACACTTTCCCCCAGTGCGGTTAAAAAAAATTATGCAGCTATTACAGCCAGAAAGAATTTAACTAGGGTGTGCGCTATTTGAAAGGTAAGAAAGAGGAGAAAAACTAACGCTTATTTAACCTGATCTTTAGTCAAGTTATTCACTCACACATTAATTTATTGTATTAATATTCGTTTTACTCTCAAGCCGGAGATAAATTTATTATTCGAAGTTCAGGTTCTTTAGTGCAACATGACTAAATAATCAGTTAGGCGAGTTTGTTTTAACGCTAAGGTTTCAGTGATCATTTCCAACGCAGCATCGGGGTCATTAATAGAAAACACACCACTAATCTGCAAATTATTAACTGAATCATCAGTAATAATTATTTTCCCTTTACGATAACGATTCAGTTTAGCAACAACCTCACTAAGCGCAGCGCTGTAAAAAACAAGCTGCCCACGCTGCCAAGCATTAACCACTGCTGCATCAAATTCACTAACGGCGCCAATGCCCGTTGAAAAAAGCTTAGCTTGTTGATTTGCAGATAAGTTTTTCCTAAGTTTTCTAGCTTGATTCGACGTCAGTGCAACGCTTCCTTCAAACAGACTGACAGTGGCTGAGTCGCTATACAAACTAACATTAAATTGAGTGCCAGTAACAGTGACCGTCCCTTGTGTTGTATTTACCACAAAAGGGCGTTCACTATTTTTAGCAACATTAAATCTAGCCTCGCCTTGAAGCAATACCACTTCCCGTAACTGTTTGGTATAATTAACTTTAATTGCGCTATTAGTATTAAGGATAATTTCGCTATTATCATCCAGTTGCACAACTTTTTGCTCACCAACGTTACTGTAATAGTCACTTTGTAAGCGCAGCGGCCAGTTTTGTTGCCAACCAACACCTGCTATAGCAACAAAAAGCGCAACACTTGCAACGGCTGCATAAAATGGCCGTGATACACGCTTAATGAAGGTTTTTTGAACGGTTGGCTCTAATATTAAATCGTTTTCAGATAGTTCCGAGTGCGTCAGTACATCCCATAACGAACTCATATCATCGTATGCTACCCGATGTAAAGGGTCTGCAAGTAGCCAAGTATTGAACTGTGCTTTTAACTGACAGCCTTGTGATTCTTGAAGATCACTGTCGTGCATGCGGGCATGCCATACTGAAGCTTGCTCTAAGATAGCCTCCGGTATCTCAGCTGTATACTTACTTGCCATCTCAACCATACTGATTAAGCCTTACAAAAATACAACTTAACAAAAAGCAAATACCAATCAGAAAGTTTATTATAAAAATAACTTTTACTTGGTTGACCAACTTGATAAATGCGTAGTTAAAAATCGTTAAAATGGGTGAATAAATAAAAAAACTCAAACCTGTCGCCCCGCCTCTCGCAAGCATTGACGACAATGAACCATAGCTTTTGCAATGTGCTTTTCAACCGTTTTAATACTGATACCCAATATCTGCGATATTTCTCGCATTGTTAGTCCTTGCCTGCGATAAAGTATAAATACTTCTCGGCATTTGTCTGGTAATTCGGCTATGGCCTGCTCTAATACAGCCAGTTGTTGTTTAGAAATTAATACATCAGTATGTGTAGGGGAAGGGCAAGCCACTTGCTCACATTGCCTTTGCTCTTGAGGCGACACTATTTGCGCTTGCCACTGCTGGGCTGTTTGTTGTTGACGAAATTGATCTACCAGCAGATTACTAGCCATGCGATATAAGTAAGCTTTTGGGTTACTGGGTAACTCAATATGCGTATTAACAGCACGTAGCCATGTTTCCTGAACGACTTCCTCTGCAACGTCAACAGAACCCGCACGCAAGCGAATGTGTTTTACAAGCTCACCATAATAAGTCTCAACGGCTTGTGCTAAGGTTTGAAAAGGAAATGAAGCCAAGGTCTACTACTCACCTTAAATGCAATGTTTCGTCAATAAACGCTAATAATAACTTTTTGCATTAGCAGATGTAAAGAACTCCAGCAATTAAAGGCCATACATAAGCAACAGTAGCTTACCCACTTATGCTTATGTATTTAACTATTTTGGCATTACTTACCTTTGCCTCGCCAGCCGCTCCATACATCATCTATATCATCGGCTTTATTTCTGTTCTTTTTCTTACCAGTACCTTCAGGCTTGGCCATTGGCTTGTCATTTTTAAGCGCCTCGGCGGCATCAAGGTTGGCTTGGTTTACGGCAAAGCCTGTTACTTCTTCACGCTCTAGGCGTAGTTTGTTTTTCTTTTCGATAATTTTAAAGTGATGAAAGTCTTCATAATCAATCAGTGATAACGCTAAACCTACTTCACCAGCACGGCCACTTCGGCCAATGCGGTGCATGTAATCAGCAGGGCTACGCGGTAAGTTAAAGTTAATCACTACTGGCAGTTTGGCAATATCTAAACCACGGGCCGCAATATCCGTGGCTATTAGTACTTCTATTTCGCCATTTTTAAACTTTTCGATTACCCGAGTACGTTCACTTTGGCCTTTATCGCCATGGAATACTTGCGCATTAACGCCACGTTTTTCGAGCTTACTGGCTAAGTGCTCACAATCTTTTTTAGCGTTTACAAAAATCAGTGCTTGGCGCCATTGCTGCTGTTTAATTAAATGCGCTAAAACCGTAGTTTTCTCGCCTTTATTAACCGTAAATACGCGCTGTACTAAGGTGCTTTCGTCTTTACTTTGAACTTGTATTTCAACCGGATTATTTAACAGCTCTTGCGTTAAAAGCGTTACTTGCTCTGGGAAAGTCGCAGAAAACAACATGGTTTGCTTTTTAGCAGGCATAAGCGCTAATAAATTAGCCAATTCTTCGGTAAAGCCAAGGCTTAACATGCGATCGGCTTCATCAAGCACCAATGTACTTACTTTATCGAGCTTAATCGCATTGCTTGAGATTAAATCGAGCAAGCGACCTGGGGTTGCCACAATAATATCGGCGCCACCACGAAGTGCCTGCATTTGGGTATTAACCGACACACCACCAAATACCGCCACGGTTTTAATCGCGCCATTAAAGTTTGCAGCGTATGATTTAACGCTATCAGCCACCTGCACTGCCAGCTCGCGTGTAGGCACTAAAATAAGCCCCGTTACAAAGTTACCTTTACTCGCTGCTTTTTTAGCGCCTTGCTCTAAAAATAGGGTTTGTAGCATAGGCAAAGCAAAGGTCGCTGTTTTACCAGAGCCGGTATTCGCCCCTGCAATTAAGTCACTGCCCGCCAAAATACTTGGAATTGCTTTTGCCTGAATCGGCGTAGGCTGGGTGTATTCAAGATCAGACAATCGAGCAATTAGCTCTGGGATAAGGCCAAGTTCGTTGAAATTACTAGGATTTGCGGCTGAGGTCATAAAAGGTGCGGGCTCATTACTAAAAATAGCCTGCAATTTTAGCGTATTTATTGCCCGTTAAGTAGAGATTAGTGATTTAAATGTAGTTTAGGTAACAGCTGAGCGCTTCGAGCTACAAATTACGAGCAGGTTTGTGATTTTTGTAAACTCGGATTTATCCCGCGCTTTTATTATTATGTTTAGAATAATCTTTTTAAACAAAGTATTTGGCTATGTTCCCAAGCTTTGTTGCAAAATAAAATCTGTAAGCCAGTAATTTGAAATTCCAGCCCCTTTAGAGCGGAGCTGGATTAAGTTTATTGATCTTTATTTATGTTAACTCCAGCGAATATCATGCTTACTTTTGGGCTTTGCTAATAGGGCGCAACACGACAATGGCCATTCCGAATAATAAGGTAGCAAGAATTACCATTCCTATTGCTCCAAAACTGTAAGCAAACCCTGCGATTCCAGACCAAATAGCGACACCAATATGCATCATGGTGATTCCCATAGACATTAATACGCCACGATGAGTTACCGATAATTCAGCGATATAGCTTTGTAAGGCCGGCGATCCGATCCCACCTGCCATCGACCAAAACGCTAACAACAAAAGCAGAATAGCCCAATGCTCTGTGGGATAAGAATAAAACCCGACACTAACAAGCAAACATACAATCAAAGCAACTCTCATTATTTGACGTCCATTGCCAAAACGCTGCATCAAACGGGGCATCAACATATTGCCAATCACACTTATTACCCCCAAAATGGCATATAAGCTCCCCACTAACCACATTGATACATTTAAGCTGTCACGTAAGTGCTGGCCAATAAGATTAAACAAACCAATACCGCCACCGAGACCAAAGCACATAGCAAGCAAGGCGCCTGCCGCACCTGGAATCGCCCATATTTTAACAGGTTGCTCTTTACTTATGTTTTGTGGACTCACCTTTTCAACTGGTAATTTGTTAGCAGCTAGTATTCCAAGTAAAGCAGCTACACACCAAGCACAAACTCCAAGAACGATAAATGCAGCGCGCCAAGAAAGCCATTCAGCTAAAATAGCTCCCACTGCAGGGCTCGCTATCATACCCAGAGTAAGGCCAGCTTGAACCCAAGCAATCCGTTTTACAGCATCTGCACCTGAAGAATCAGCGGCAATTGCAAAGGCAATAGGTAGCATACCTGCACTGGCAAGCCCTGTAAGTACTCGGGTCGTTAATCCCCATTCAAATGTATCTACTAATCCGGTCGCAATCGACGCAGCACCAAATAGCAATGCCGCAGGTAATAGCACCCACAAACGACCATGGCGATCAGATAATGCTCCCAATACAGGTGCAACCATTGCCAAAGCCACACTGTAAGCTGTAATAAATAAAGTGACCCGCTCTGGCTCAACTCCTAAATCGTTACCGATTGGAATCAAGATTGGCCCTAGCATCAGTTCATCCGCGCCCACTAAAAAAGCAATAAAGAATAATAATATTTTTAATAACATAGCATTTAACCTTTCACTACTTCTGCATATTGGGTATTAATAATAGATTGAATGTCCACTATTCGGTCTGGCCAATCAGCAACAAAGCTCTGCTCGTGTGAAACGATAATCACTGTTCCAGTGTATTCCATCAAGGCTTGTTTAAGTGCAGCTTTTACTTCCATATCTAAATGTGTTGTCGGTTCATCAAGCACTAATAAATTAGTCGGTTTTAATGCTAAACAACATAGCTTTACTTTAGTTTGCTCACCACCACTTAGCGATTCAATGGGCTGTATTGCTAATTTCCCCGCCACACCAAAACGCGCAAGCTGCTCTCTTGCGGTCTTATCATCCAACCCATCGCACACCGATTTGAGCAAATTTACCGGTGTCGCTTCAGGATAAGACCAATACAACTCTTGCTCAAAATAACCCAACTGCAAAACAGGTGATAATGCAATCACTCCCGATAATGGTGCTAATTCTCCGACTAAGGTTTTTAATAACGTTGATTTACCAATACCATTAAAACCTGTAATCACCACTTTTTCGCCACGCATAATAGTAAGAGAAATCGCTGGCAATAATGGCCTAGAGTAACCAATTACCAGATCCAATGTTTTAAGCATCTCTTGCGCATTAGAGGTTGAGCTTCTAAACATAAACGTTATTGGCTTATTTTGCTTAGGAGGCACCAGCCGTTCGATACGTGTTAGTTGTTTTTTGCGCCCATTAGCAATGCTGGCATTCACTCCAGCTCCATTTTTTGCAATGAACAGCTCCAACTTATCGATATGCTTTTTTTGAGCTTGGTATTGCTTAATATAAGCCGCATCATCATTGGCTTTCTGAGCCATAGACTTTGCCACATTACCTTTGTATTTTCGGATAGTTTGTCTATCTATATCGCATATATTAGTTGCGATACTATTCAAGAAGGCTTGATCGTGTGAAACCACCATAAACGCACCTTCAAACTCATTTAAGTACTCTGTTAGCCACTTAATATGTATAACATCTAAATAGTTAGTAGGCTCATCCAACAAAAGCACATCAGGTAAAAGTAATAATATCCTCGCCAACATCACCTTATGACGCTGTCCACCACTTAATTTAGCAAGTTGAGTCTGCATTCCAAATGCCGTGATCCCGAGCCCTTCAGCCATAGCATTAATTTTATTATCGATCACATAAAATGACTGACTTTCTAACTTTGTCTGGATCATTGCAGCTCGATTAAGCTGGCTTTGCTGAGTACTTTTTTTTGAGCAAGCATAAATATCTAACATTTGCGCTTCGAGTAAATACAGCTCAGAAAATGCTGTTCGCAAATAATCATATACCGAGAGCAAATCATTCATTTGAGCATGCTGATCAAGATAGCCAATTTTAATTGCAGGTTGCCAAATAATATCGCCCTCATCAGGTAATAACTCTGCTTGAAGCAGTTTAAGTAGGGTGCTTTTACCTACACCATTTGCACCGGTTACACCAACATGCTCACCAGCTAAAAGAGTAAACTCAGCATTTTGATATAAAGCTTTATCACCAATGTGGTAAGTAACACTTTTTAAATTTAATAAACTCATTGTTTTTACACCAAAAAAACGAGGGGCGGTATATGACATACCGGCCCCTCGTTTCAAGAATCATCGAAACTTTGTTTATGATTTTTTCTAACCATCAAAAACAAAAAAGGCCGACGATGAAGTTCATCGTCGGCCTTTTTCTGTAATGATCAGATACAACTACCCCTCCCTTATTTTAGAGGGATCACGTTATACCTGATGAAGATTCAGAAAACATCAAGCTCCGAGCAACACTTCATCGTGATAGTGCGCGGAGCAAAGCCTCCTGACAAAGTTCTTGAATAAGATGTAAAACATTACAGATAACTATAAAATTGAATAGTGCGGATTCTAGCTAAATATCTTTTTTCGGTCAATAGTTGAGCTGCGACGTATCCAAAGTATGCCTCTTTTACAACTGCCGGCTTTGGTTGATCCCGGTTCATTTTTGCTAATTTACTTTAAAATAAGACATACAAGCTCACACCAATGCTAGGCCTGCGTTTTTATCAATGGGGTATCTTGGCTTTTTAAGAACTCAACGGCCTTTGCTTGATATTCTTTAATAAAAGATTCTGAGGTTAATTTTTCTACCGTTGACAAAGAAGACCGCGCATATCCAACAACTTTACTAAAAGAGCGAGGGTGCTCTTTTCGCATTTGTTGTGCTTCCTTAACACCAAGTTCAAAAAATGCTGTTATATCGATTTTATCACTTGAAGAAAAACCTCTGTTCTGGAAGTTGATCCCTTCAAGAGAGCCCTTTACATCCATAACATCCCCCCAAAATGTTCCTCTGAGGCTTTCTGTGTTACCGCTTGCTCTTTGTGTATCCGACTCAAGTTTTCTCACCGCATCGACTATCCCTTTAAATTCATTGATCGACATATTACTAAAATCAAAGCCTTCAGGATTAAGCAGCGCACTATAGGGTGAGCTTTTTTGTGCTTCGCCAGTAAATGCAGCAATCGCTTCTGGCTCTGCCTCAGCCTCAGCCTCTATTTTAGCATCAGTATCTGTCACTTGCTGCTGAGGGGCTATCTGCGTTTTGGGCTGATTTATAGTAGTAAGACTTACCGCTTGATGGATATTAAAGTTAATAGTCATAAAAGTTCCTTTTTAGTTGTTCTGCATTCAAGTATTTCTGTATCGGCTGACTTACTTATTAGTTTAGGACTTATTTTGGGTACTTCACCTAAATCATTTTGCTAGACAGATATCGCCATATATACATTGTAGCCATGACGAAAAAAGCCTGTATTTCTGGCACGTTTATTAGCTACTCTGTAGGGGTTAGTGGTTTTAAAAATGGCTTTGATGAAAATATTCGACCCACTAGTTAGAACGAAGCGACGTTGTTCATTGATTTAGCTAGATAAAAACCATAGCACGACGGCTAAAGTAACTCTATCTGACTTCAGGTTAGAGAAAAACGATAGAAACAGGCAGCGCAGCACATACTTTTGAGCTAATAGGTATTTACTAATTTATCTAAAAATAAATAGATCTTTTGGTTCATAGCATCATAGTCATGAGCAAGTAATACTTCTGGCTCCTCAACAAAGCGGTATTTTGCAGTTTCACTAAGATCATCATGCTCAATTAGCAAGGCTACAACCTCTTTAGTTAGCTCCATATGACATTGAAAACCAAATACTCGCTCATTATAAGCAACGATTTGCCTTGGGCAGCCCTCGCTATATGCGATGATCTTTGCATCAGGTGTCAGCCCCGGCATATCATTGTGCCAATGACCGACTTCTAACACTTTATCGAAGTGCTCAAACAAGGGGTGCACTAAACCTGCTGGTGTTAAAGTAATTGGAAATTTACCAATCTCACGCTCAGGACTATGTTCATAATGAGCACCTAATGCTTCACCAATCAACTGAGCCCCTAAACAAACGCCAAGTACAATTTTCCCAGCAGCAATCGCTTTTAAGATTAGGGCTTGCTCACCTTTTGCATCAAAATAAGGGCATTGTTCAATTGTTGTATTAGGACTTTGAGGGCCACCCATTACAATTAAAATATCAATATCTTTAATCGCATCTAACAGAGGGCTACCTTCATACACCTTAGAATAACTAATAGTATAACCCTGCATTCTAGCCCAAGTTTCGTATGCACCTGGCGCTTCAAAATACTCATGGATAATAAAGTGAATATGCATTTTTTTGCCTTTTAAATAACAGAGGCTCACGATGATATACCAAATCAGAGCTATGCGTTTTATACTAACAGACACAAAACATCGATAAACCGCCACCATGCAAGCTAACGAGCTAATCCAAAGTTATACTCATAAACAGCTAATAACAAAAACAATTCATATGCCTGCTGGTTACGTTGATGATTTTCACTCACACCCATGGCATCAAATAGTGTTCCCATTTAAAGGTTTACTACAATCAAGCATTGGTGGTAAAAGCATAATCGTGCCTCACAATGCAATGCTATACATACCCGCAAACACGTCTCATAAATCTGTAGCAGTCACGAATACTGAGTTTTTAGCCGTTTATCTTAATCCTGATGTATGGGTAGAGTATGCAAGTGAAGCTAAATCCTGCCTTGTAACTCCATTCATTAAACAGCTCATATTGCTCTTGTTTGAAAATGATATGAGCCAACAATCAGAATCCAATACTACTCATTTATTACTCGTGCTCAGAGATCAAACTGTCATGGCTAATAGTTATGACATCCCATTATTACTGCCAACCGATAAACGCCTGCTAGCAATTTTCAAACAACTCAAGCAACAACCTGATTTGTCATTCACGCTAAAAGAATGGGCTAAAAAAGTAGGGGCATCAGAACGCACTTTATCGAGAGTTTGCGCAAAAGAATTTAATCAATCTTTCTCATTGTGGCGGCAAAATATAAGACTCGTTTTATCTTTACAACTTTTGGATTCAAAGAGGTCGATTCAAGATATTGCATTAGAGTTAGGCTATACCTCTGATTCAGCTTACATTTACGCATTTAAGAAATTATTTAATCAGACCCCGAGTAAATATCGTCGCGATAGCTTAGCTCATAACTTAACGTTGAAAATTTAAAAAATCATTTAGAACTACTGGATGCATAATAGGACTTTTTATCGATAAAATATCGAAAAATTAAGTACCTGCTTGTATTACAGGTTTTTATTAAGCTGAGCTTCTAGCCGAATGCGTGTATCTTGTAAGTAATCTACATAAGGGTATGAGCCGTCTGCAATCGCTAAAGCAGATTCCACCTTTTCAAGAGCTTGGCGAGTATCACCTTGTATTTCATAGCCATAAGATAAAGCTGAAAGCGCATCGACTGATTTGGGGTGGTTTTTTATATTGTACTTAAACACCTCAATAGCACGGGTAAACTGCTTGCTGCCCGTTAAGTTATAACCGAGTGATCTAACAGCGCGATCTGGGGGCGATATCTGCTCACCCCATTGTTGAGATAAGTTTTGATAATAAGCATCAATAGACGCTACATCGTCAGTTAAAGCACTGATTGGCATTTGTTTAGGTAAAAATAAGTTGTGATAGGCATTAAATGCCCCAGCAACGGAAGTCAGGTTATGCGACACACCATCAAACGCATCACTAAAGAAGCGTAGCCCCTGCACTTTATGCGATTGTATAGCTTGCTGCAATTCATCGTACCTTTCGCGCATGATGCCGGCTTCTTCGCCAATATTGATGTAAACGTAACTGTTAAGCTCTTTCGTTTTAGCTATAAACGACTTTGTGCTTTTTACCGATGCGCCATAGTTCCACCAAACTGCAGGGCTATAAGCAATATGCGCTTGGAATAACTCAGATTTGGCCTGCAACGCATATAACGCAAATACACCACCCGCAGATGCGCCAGAAATCACTTTATAATTATGCGTACGATAATTCTTATTAACTAAAGGAATGAGCTCTTGTTCAAAGAACGCTAAAAACTTATCAGCACCGCCCCCTTCACCAACTGGGCCCTGTGGCTCCTTGTTCACGGTAGGATACATATCTCTAAGTCGATTAGTGTTTTCAATAGCGACAATAATAACCTCAGGCGCACGATTATCATTTTGTAAACGCTCAATAACAGCACTGGCAAGCGGTATATTACCCGCTCCATCTAGGCGATATATAACAGGGTATACCTTATTTGGCTCAGCTTGATAGCTCTTTGGTAATTGCACTGTAACTGTGCGCTCTTCATTTAAAACAGCCGATTTAAATGTATGCGTGTGCACAGAGTAATCTGTACTTTGTTGTTTAGTGTTAGATTGTGCAAAGGTATTTTGTGAACTAAAAACAAAAAAGCTAACAAAACACAGAGTGGTGAGTAAACGCATAACTAATCCCTTAGAGAATAATGAGTTACTTAAGCTAACAGAGTTTCAGGCACAAAAAAAGCGCATAAAGCGCTATTTATCGTCTTTAGTTTTATTTTCGAATATTTCGAATGTTGACATTGTTGCGAATATTTCGGATACTTACGTCATTGCACAATTTGTACTCGTCAATAGTAAGAGAGAAAAAATGAATACAGCTACAAAATTACCCAGTGCTGAAGAAATAGCACTCGCTAAGCTTGGTAGCCAAGAGCTATCAGCTGTTATACAAGCCAATGGTGAGGCGCAAAGAATTAATGTGGTTGATCAACTAGGTAAATCTCATGAAGTAACGATCCCTGCAAGCGCATTAAATATGATGATCGAAGTACTTACTCAGCTCGGGCAAGGCAACTCCGTTAGCATCACCCCCATTCATGCAGAGCTAACAACGCAAGAAGGTGCCGATATGCTAAACATGTCACGCCCAACATTTATAAAACTCTTAGACTCACAAGAAATTCCATTTACTCGCACGGGGAATCGTAGGAAAGTCGCTTTTGCCGATCTTATGCAATATAAACAACGCTTAGAAGAACAGCGTTTAGCGTCACTTGCTGAATTATCAGCTTTAGATCAAGAAATGGATATGGGCTACTAATGTCATCATATACGGTAATCTTAGATGCATGTGTTATGTACCCCGCACCACTTCGTAGCTATTTGATGTATTTAGCCAATACAGGTTTATTCCGAGCTCGATGGACAGAGCAGTTACATGATGAATGGACTCGTAACCTCCTTAAGAACAACCCAAGTATTGAGCATAAAGCACTTGAAAGAATCAAAACGCTCATGAATACTAACGTTCCTGATTGTTTAGTTGAAGGCTATAAGCCTTTAATTAACGGACTAAGCTTGCCCGATCAAGATAATAGGCATGTAGTTGCAGCTGCAATTAAAGGCCAAGCAGAATCTATCATTACTTTTAATTTAAAAGACTTTCCAGCAAAAGAGCTTGAGCCGCTTGGTTTAACGGCGATCCACCCTGATGAATTCTTATGTGATATGTTCGAATTAGACAGTAGCGCTTGCGTAAAAGCCGCGCAGCAACAACGCAATTCATTGAAAAAAACCCCATGACAAAAGAAGAATTTCGAGCTGCAAGTAGTTTTGGCATCACTTTGTAGTGGCTGAGTAATTTTGCTCAAAGAGAATTAAAAAGCACTTCGCTTGAGGAAGCCTAGATTAAAGAAGAAAGAAAGGCACGATCTATTAATTTTATTCAATTTAAACCTTTAATATCATAAGGTTGATTTTATTTTAAAGTCCTTCCACTCCCAAATCACTTAATTATATAGTATAGTAATTAATAGAAAACTAAAAAAGTGACAGAAATGAAGAATTCCATAAGACCAATTAAAATTTTAGATTCAAGAAATGTTACAAGTAGTAGCCTTGCTCGTATTTTTTCTGCATCAATTTTTAATGAATTGGCAAATAAAGGTCACTCCCCAACACTAAAGTCTCTTACTTCAGAACTAGATATTGCTGTCAATGAATTCGAATCTCTAAGTGAACTATTTGATTATGCTTATAAACAACTTTCGAAATTTTATCGTAATGAATATCTTTACAAGAACTCTATCGCAAATAAAATTTTATTAGGAAAGCATTCTATAAATACAGCCTCGATGCTTTCCGAATTCAGAATTGCCAATAGTAAAGCTGATGCAATGATACTAAATGGAACAAGTCATATCTATGAAATAAAAACCGAACTTGATTCGCTAGAGCGTTTAGAACAGCAACTTTGCGACTATTTAAAATTTGCAGAATTCGTAAGTGTGATTGCTGATGGAAAGCATATATCTAAGCTCGAAACCTATATTCCAAAAAGCGTAGGTTTAATTGAGTTTACAAGTAAAGATACTTTAAAGGTATTGAGAAAGGCTGAATCCAACATAAACAATCTAAACCTGGATGTCATATTCGACTCGTTAAGGAAAAATGAATATTCCTCTATCATAAAAACATACTATGGGTATATACCTGAAGCCCCTAATACATTGCTTTATAGAGAGTGTAAGAAACTGTTTATAAAAATACCAATAGTTATCGTCCATAAGCTTGTACTGAAAGCACTAAAATTAAGAGCAAAAAGTAAATTAGATAAAAAGCTCGTGCTCAAAGCACCTAAGTCTTTAAAAGCAACTATGATTTGTAATGACTTTACGAAAAAGCAAATAAATAATTTGTCATCTGCTTTAGGAGAGTGCATAATTTAAGCAATTAGGATAAATCAAGGAAAGTCAATGTATTACCCCTACCTCCGAGGCAAGCAAAATGAATTAATTATGCTAAGGGAAAATGCTAAATTAATTGCAGCTTCAGATGTTTATCCAATTATCGAACCAGTTAAAAGCAATCTTAACCCATTAGTAAAGTCATTACGCATATTACTTGATGAGAGTTGTGAGTTTTCTATTATTATTAATCCATCATGCGGTGATCTTGAAAATGATACCACTGAATTAATTGAAAGGTTAAGTTCAGAAGAAATCTTATCTCACCCTAAAGTAAGAATAGCAATCATACTTGATGAATATTTAACATTAGAAGAAGTTTCAACGTATTTGGAAACCTACGCTGATAAAAATATAACTCTTATCCATTATGGTTTTACTCAAAGCAAACCATTAAAAAGCTTACTCAGTCAGAAAGTTTATAATATAGCTCATGTATTCATTGAAGATGCTCCCCAGAAAAGATACAGAAAGATTTTTCAAGATGATATAAGGATTTTGGTTCGGGACGGTTTCAAAAAAAGAGCAAATAGAGAACATCCAGAGAAAGAACATTTTTCAGATCTTCATATTATGTATGAAGATGAAGGAATGAATGGTTTCGGTGACTTCTTAATTAACGGTGACGAGTACTCAGAATCTGGTGGGCCAGCATATGCTGTTGCAATACACCTAACCTATCTTGATAAAGATGATGATAGTGATATGTTTATAAAACATTATGTATCAGATAGAAAAGACTCTCCTGCAGATCCTGGTGGTAAATTTTTAGAAGCTTTGGATAAGTTAGTTAAAGATAATGATCCTAATATTTTTCAATCTAATGCCCATAAAGAGTTTCAGAAGCTGGCTGAGAGGCAGCATTTCCCTGGTTTAGGTTATGTAAAAAAACTATCGATGCAGCATCATATTGAGCTAATCGCTGACTTCTTTAGTTAAAGGGTGCTTTAAAATGGAATTTTGTGAAGAGTGCTTGAAGAACGAATTTATTAAAGAAAGTATTGCTGTACAGTCAGAAAAAATTGGTGACTGCAATATTTGTGGGTCTGATAATGTCAGAATTATAGATATAGGCCATTTACATGAATTACTTACACCGATTCTTGACCTTTATATAGTTAACCCTGATGGTAAAAAGATCATCGAACTATTAAGAGATGATTGGCTCCTCTTTAAAAATATAGATAATGATAGATTATTAGAACTTCTTCGAAATGCAAAGTATGGTGATAATAATCTTGAATGGAATTATGTACCTTTGGTTGAACAACAGGATGTATTAGATTGGAGTTCATTTAAAAAAGAGTTAAAGCATAATAATCGTTTTTTTCCAAAATCTTTCCCTAACCATGATGAACTTGCATCTTTAATGAGCTACCTATCTTTTGTGATAGAGGCAAGAAATCAAACCTTTTATAGAGCTAGAATAATAAAAAGTGGCGATGAAATTTATGCCCCGGAAAATATGGGGGCTCCACCACCTGAACTTGCTAGTCATGGTAGGGCTAACCCATTTGGTATATCCTACCTATATGTAGCATCTACAGAAAACACTGCGGTATCAGAAGTAAGGCCTCATAATGGTGAAAGATTAGCTATAGCCAGGTTTAATAACTTAAACAGTTTAAAACTGGTTGATTTGCGAAACCCACGTCAAACCCTTGTACCGTTTAGGTATTCTGAAGATAGCCTCAAGAATATCTATAAAGGATTAGCTTTACTTGAAACTCTAGGAGTTGAGTTAACTAAACCTGTCTCACAAGACAAGGCTCCTCTTGAGTATTTATCTAGCCAATATCTCTGTGAATTTATAAAATCTCAACAATATGACGGTGTGATTTATAAAAGCTCGTTGGGGGACAGCGATAATTATGCCATATTTAACGAGTCACATCTTGAGTGTCATGAAGTAATAAAAGTTAAAGTAAGTGAAACAAAAATTACGCATGTAGCTTGCTAATATTTTTCTATAAAAAGACATTAGCTAGATCGCCATTTTAAGCACAAAAAGCCTTAGAAAAGATCAACAAAATTATAACCTTTTGATTTTACTCAACAGTAATTAATTTAGACCAGGAACAAGGTTGCTCAACGTCAGTGCCTTTAATAAACGCAATGTAGTACAACGCCAATGGCGAGGTGTTTACATTTTATAAAAAATTATACATAAGCTAGATTAGGTACATAGTTTTTCTGTTTATTTATACATTTCCTTTTACTTATTTTTTATTACTTACTGAAAATAAACAATCTTAAATTAATGAATACGCGTAAGCAATATAATCATAAAGCGTATAATGTGAAGTATGGGAGATAAACGTTCGCGGCTAAAGCTCGATCCTACGCATACCAGGGAGTGATCACTAAAATCAATGCGACAAAACCATAAATTGAGCTCAATAAAAAAGCGCATTAAGCGCTTTTTTGATATGAAAAAACATTATAACCTTTTGATTTTATTCAACAGTAACCGATTTCGCTAGGTTACGTGGTTGGTCAACGTCAGTGCCTTTAATTACTGCTACGTAGTACGAAAGTAACTGTAGTGGGATTGTATATACAACTGGAGCAATGATGTCATCAACATGATTTACGTTGATCACACGCATGGTTTCGTCTGACTCAAAGTGTGAGTCTTTATCTGCGAACACATAGATAATGCCGCCGCGAGCACGGACTTCTTCTACGTTTGATTTAAGCTTTTCAAGCAATTCGTTGTTTGGTGCTACAACAATAATTGGCATGTCTGCATCGATCAATGCTAATGGGCCATGTTTAAGCTCACCGGCTGCGTAGGCTTCTGCGTGAATGTATGAAATTTCTTTAAGCTTAAGTGCGCCTTCCATTGCGATTGGGTATTGCGACCCGCGACCTAAAAACAGTGAGTGGTGTTTATCAGCAAACTCTTCTGCAAGGTCTGCAATGCCATCAGCCAATAGTAGCGTTTCTTCTAATTTAGCTGGAAGCAATTTTATAGCGTTAACAATAGTGCCTTGATCTAGGCCTTTTTCTTGCGCGATAGACGCAGTAAGCATTAACAAACCAACTAATTGCGTGGTAAATGCTTTAGTCGAGGCTACGCCAATTTCAGCACCGGCTTTGGTCATAAACGCAAGATCTGATTCGCGCACAAGTGATGAGCCAGGTACGTTACAAATGGTCATTGATGCCATGTAACCTTGCTGTTTTGCTAAACGAAGCGCAGCTAAAGTATCAGCCGTTTCACCCGATTGAGAAATAGTAACCAGTAAGCTGTTTTCATGTACAAACGACTGGCGGTAACGGAACTCAGAGGCAATTTCTACGTTACAGCTAACACCTGCAAATTGCTCAAGCCAGTAGCGGGCAACCATACCTGAGTGGTAAGACGTACCACAGGCAATAATTTGTACGTGTTTTACGTCTTTAAATATTTGCTGAGCGCTTTCACCAAAGGCATCAATCGCTACGCGGTCGTCGTTTAAACGTCCTTCAAGGGTGTTACGTACAGCAAGCGGCTGCTCGTAAATCTCTTTAAGCATGTAGTGACGGTATTCACCTTTACCTGATGCATCTTGTGTGATGTTTGATTCAATGACTTCACGTTCAACGGCATTGCCGTCTACATCAAAAATTTCCACACTGTTACGGGTGATACGCGCTACATCACCTTCTTCAAGGTAGATAAAGGTACGAGTTACTGGTAATAATGCAAGTTGATCAGAAGCAATAAAGTTTTCACCAAGGCCTAAACCAATAACTAACGGGCTGCCTGAGCGCGCTACAATAATTTCGTTATCATTCGCTTTATCAAATACAACTGTACCAAATGCACCTTCAAACTGTTTAACAGCTGCTTGAACTGAGGCTAATAAAGTGGTGTGCTGCTGGCGAAGTTGATGAATTAAATGCACCATTACTTCGGTGTCGGTATCTGATAAAAACTCGTAACCATCGCCTTTCAGCGCTTCACGTAAGCTGGCGTGGTTTTCAATAATACCATTGTGCACTAAGGCAATTTCGCTGTTTGAAATATGCGGGTGCGCGTTTGCTTTCGTCACGCCGCCGTGAGTTGCCCAGCGAGTGTGTGCAATACCGGTAGTACCTTTTACGCCAGCTTCATCAAGCGCGTTTTCAAGGTTTACTACTTTACCCACTGCTTTTACAGTATTAAGTGTATTACCATCTAAAAGTGCTACACCAGCTGAGTCGTAACCACGGTATTCAAGGCGCTTAAGGCCTTCAACTAAAATTTTATTTACTGGGCGTTCTGCAACTGCCCCAACTATTCCACACATAATTTCTCCTTTTGTACATGCCAAAGCGTCAACTTTGGGTTTGTATGTGTTGTTTAATATTTAAATGAACATCACAGGTGTTGTCGGCCTGTAATAAACACGAATTTTATAGCTCAGCGCAGATCAACTGCACACCACACGCTTGTATTGCTTGGCGAGTATCGAGTGCTAAGTTGCTGTCGGTGATAAGCGTAGTCACTTGCTGCCAAGGTAATTCTAAATTAGGGATTTTTCGGCCGATTTTTTCTGACTCCACCAGCACTATAACTTCACGAGCAGCGCCTGCCATAACTTGACTTAGGCCTACTAGTTCATTAAAGGTAGTAGTACCACGCTCAACATCAATGCCATCTGCACCAATAAATAGCTGATCAAAATCATAAGAACGTAAAACACTCTCTGCAACCTGCCCCTGAAACGACTCAGAATGCGGGTCCCACGTACCACCGGTCATCAAAAGTGTTGGCTCGTTTTCCAGCGCCAATAAGCGATTAGCCACTTTAATTGCATTAGTCATCACCACTAAACCGCGCTTATTACCCAGTTCAGGGATCATTGCTGCTGTAGTACGACCACTGTCGATAATAATGCGGTTATGATCTTTGATTAGTGCTGCTGCGGCTTTTGCAATCGCCACTTTACGTTTTGAATCAATATCATCGCTTACAATTTCTTGCGGCAATGCTATCGCGCCACCATAGCGGCGCAGTAATAGTCCGCTTTTTTCAAGCGCTGTTAAGTCTTTACGAATGGTTACTTCAGAGGTTTGAAACTGCTCAGCTAAAATATCTACGGCTACTTCACCTAACTCATTAACTTGAGTAAGAATAAGGTGACGACGTTGCTGGGTGTTTCGTTTAGTCATTAAGCAAACCATTTAAGTTTCGTTTCGAAATTTATGGGATTTTAAACGAAACTATAAAAATGGCAAGGTGTAGATCAAAAAAAGCGCAATATGCGCTTTTAATTGGTCAGGGAAATTTTATTGAGGATTTAGCAATTCTCCACTCAAAATACATTTAACAATGGCATGCTGTCGGTTTGTACTGTTTGTCTTTCTAATACAATTTGTTAAATGGAAATCAACGGTTCTTTGGCTAATGCTGAGTATTTGGCTGATCTCCCAAGAGGTCTTTCCAATAGAAGCCCAACGAATACATTCTTTTTCACGTCGCGTAATTTTTACAGCCTCAAGATTTGTTGAGCGTCGATAAGCTTCAAATATTTCAACTAAAAAAATTCGCCAATAATCCCCTAGCATTTTCACTTTACGAGGTTCAGCGCCTAAATTTGACAATTCCAACACTAGACAAGCAAATTTATTTTTATGTAAACCCGTAGGAATTATTAATACCGACTCAAAGCTGCCAATTAACTCACTAAGCTGAATTGCTCTTGTTTCATTTAAGCAATAATGAAGCAACCCCTTACGGGAATGAACATCATTCAAAAAAGAGTCATCAAGTTCACCGAAATAATGAGTATTAAACTTAAATAAATCAGAGAAATCAAAAATAATAAACCCTGCTTGAACATAGCTATAACAATTTTTTATATCTTCAAAAAAACCATTAAAGCTATGTATTGAGTTTATAAGCTCAATTCTAGAATGTAGTTCATTCATATTTATCATATGCAAAACTCGATTTAGACTCATCTTTACAGAGTATAGGAAATACGACACAAGAAGAACTTGGCGAGTCATTACCAATAATTTGAGTGTTAATACCTATGTACGAGTCAGCGGAATATATTACTGTTAAGAAAGTAAAAATAGCTGTATAGATAAATGATGCCTTATATATATTATTCATCGTGGTGTAGCCCCTAATTCATGTTGTAGTTATATTGTTCACATTAAATTTGAGCTACACGATAGATTTTATCAATAATAATGAGATAACTTTTCTATAACTTTACAAAAACAAAATATAACCTATTGAATGTTAATGGAAATAATTTCACTAGTTCTACCACCTAAACTTTCAACGATAATTAAACCATTCACCTTGTCCACATAAAACCTTGGTCTAATCACACTAAAGTCAAACGTTTTTGACTTTAGGCTAGAAGTATCCACATCATTTAAGTCTATTTCATAGAAGGTTGTATTTATCAAATTATGATTACTCCATAATACTTTACCGTTTATTACAGCCCAATTCGTGTTTGTCTCAGTGGACATGCTTACCGGCATTGGAGTCATCGTTTCTTCATTCGCATCAAACCGTGATAACCTCCCCGTATTATCACCTAATACATATCCCCCTTCAAATTGTCGAATAAAGCGGTAACCTTTAAAGATAAGGTTTTTAGTTTTTTCTTCAATAACATACTCAAATACTTGCCATTCACCATTACTTTTTCGCGTATATAGAATGGATTTTTCATTTAATGAAAGAGTAACATCGCCAATCAACTCATCAGCCTTAGAGAGGTATGTCAGGCTATTATCAAACGTATTAAGAATTGTTATGCGGTCTTGAAGCTTTAATAATACATATTGTCCAGACAGAGAGGCGCCGAGCAACTCTAGTGGGTTTTCAGTGCTCATTAGTGTTGCTTTTTTCGTAACCTTACTTTTTTCATAAAAAATTAAGGAGCTAACACCTCCCTCATTTATTACCGTCCAGATTTTGTTACCTAAAGGTTGATACGCAATAATGCTACTATCTTGCTCAGGTTGTTTTTTTTGAATCATTTCAACATTTTTAAAATCACTTAATGGCAGCTTTTTCTCTATCAGAGTATTGATAATATCATTATCTCTGATAGCTAATAGTGTATTTGGGGTTACTCGTTCTAATGCGATAAGGCCTTTGTTTTTATCGATAATAATATTTGAATCACCTGTTTTAACATTTATTTTAGCTAGCTTTTTATCATCTAATAAAATGATATGCTCATCATCAAGCCAATGAACATCATAGATAGTTGTATTTTGATCATGGTGAAAAAGAGTTCTGCCAGTCTTTAAATCGTGTACTCGAATAGAATTACGCTTACTACCCAAATAAATTCGCAGTACAACCAACTTACCAGAGTCTGGAGAAATATCCGCACGACTATCATGAAATCCTTTTTGAGGAACAGAAGTAATCTCTTCAAGCAAGCCTTTTTCAGAGTTGAATTTATAGATAAGTAATGCACTTTGCTGATCTTTTTGCCCAGAAAAATAAATTACGTCATTTTCATTTTTGTCGATAAACACATCTGTGATGAAATAAAAATCAGCTACTAACGTACCTACTCCATGCGCTTTATTTGTTAGATCTATCTGCTTTAATAAAGCAATATCACCTAAATTATCGGAAAAGTACAAGCGCTCCCCATCATTAGAGAAAACCAAACCTGTAGGCAGGGTTGTATTATCTACAAGCACCTCTATAGTCTCTGTTTTCTGGTCTTTTAAATAAATATGATAATTCTTTTCATGACTTAATTTACTAGTGAATGCAATGTATCGACCTTCACTGGAGGCTGCAAAGGCTTTTTTGTCTGAGACGACAGTATTTACCACCCTAGCAGTAACTGAAACTTCATCGACATTGTATTTAAATAAAAGATAAGCTAACGAAAGAAAAAGAATCGCTATTGCAATAAGGTAAAAATAGACCTTAGCTTTTTTAACATTCTTGTGCTCTGTTTTTTCTATACTTGTTTGTTTTTCTTCTATAGGGGAAGGAATTGTTGATACAGGACAAATTAATTTATATCCACGTTTAGAGAGCGATTGAAGATACTTAGGATCTTTATAATCATCATTCAAAATTATGCGAAGTTTACTTATAATTCGCCTTACTGCGGCATCAGAAACACAGCGGTCTTTCCATAAGTTATCATGCAATTCATCCATTGAAATATAACGCTCATGATGCTCAATAAAATACATCAATACGGCAAATACTTTTGGTTCAAGTACAACTAACTGCTCATTAATTTGAATAGACATCTCTTCAGTGTCCAAACAGTACTCACCAAATTTAATCAACATAGCATTTGCCACTTACAAACCTTAACAGTCCCTTAACGTTCATTATAATAACGTACTGCAATAGTAATTACCATAAAGTTTAATGCATTGATTTAAATGAAAGTTACATTTTGGTTACGTAGATATCATCGCTTAATTATTGCAAAAAAAAAACGACCTTATACGCTCAATTTTAACCCCAACATTATAAGGTACAAGCAATGCAGAACAGCATAAAAAATGAAGAACATGCCATAGCAGCCCACAGAACAAATGATGGATTAATAGAAATCACCAATCTTGAGTTACTTGATGCGTTTGTTGGAGGATTTATAAGCCCTGAAGAAGTTTATTGTCACGTGAGTGATAATGATGAGAAATCTACAACCACGACAAGCCAAGAAGGCATCAGTTAATGAATACTGAAACTTGCAAGCCGTATAAACCAAAACTGAAGCGTTTGGGTGAAAAAAGAGCTCTAATCTCTTTATCGAACCTCGAAGACTGGTGTGAAGAAATGTGCCTTGCGTTTGATAGGGATGTTCTTAATCAAAACTCAAGCTCCAACAAAACCCTACATTGGTTGTTTAATGCCTATCCTCTTATTTTAGCCTACCAAGGAAAAACACAAGAAAGTGAATTGTTTTTACACAGAGTAATAACTTATTGGTCAGATAAATTTTTACAAGATAAAAACAATCAAAATCTTATCAACTTAATAGATCCCACAATCAACTTATTACGTCTTTATAAACTGACAAATAAACACTCAGCATTCCTAAAGCTGATGGGTGAAGCCGCTATTCTAGATAATACAGGCAAAGCAAAACTAGGGCCTATAAGTGTAAACAAAGAAATACTAGGTGAGCAATGGAATACATTGTATGTAGCTACACTCGATGAAACTTTAAAACATTACCTCTTAAAATCAAAATATAATGAAGTTCTTAAACTTAAAGAAACGATACCGCAATATTACAGGGAAAAAAATTTATATATAGAAGCTGAAATTGTAGCCCTAATCAGCTTAGAAAGATTTGAAAACGCAATGCAACTTTGCTGGCGTCAAATAAATAAAAGTACGTGTATAAAAAGTGGCGTATATAGCTATCGTTTATATGAAGCTTTCAAATCTATGGGGCTAGCAGTTAAAGCTGAAACAGTAATGAAACACTTAATTTCAAATATGGAAAAGACCCCCTTAGATTCTTTGTCTAAACTAAATTTCTCTTCATGTATTATCGAGGAAAAAAAGCTATCTATTGAATCTCTATTAGTAAAAAAAACACTGAATCAATATGAAAATATAAAAGATGAATTTAATTACGGGATGACTCTTTGTAATTTGCAATCTAATCACCCAACTAATAAAAATAAAGAAAAAATACTTAAACTATATGAGAAAACGGATTATAAAATATTAAAAAATAGAATTGAAATTTTATTTAACATCAAAAACAAAAAAAAACCGACTTCGAACGTTTGGCTACCTAAAATATCAAACCATTTAAATGAGATTATTGTATAAACCTCGTAGTTATTACAGTTATCTATTTCTTTTTTTAAGCTCATACTAACTTCACCCCATTAAGGGGAAACAACAATTTAAAGGAGCATAAAATGAGCAATAAATTTGAAAATATAGAAAGTGAAGAAATCAAGCTAAATGAGTTAGGTGAAGTAGAGCTAAGTGAAGAACTTACAGATGCTGTTGCAGGCGGTTTCTCTCCAGAAGAAGAAGACGAAGAAGGTGATACAGGCTGTGGTAACACTATAAATGGCAGCTGTGCTGCTCAAAAAGAGCTGTAACTATCACGCAGACTACTTCTTCATAAAGGTAGTCTGCGCAAGCAAAACAATAGGGGGAAAAATGACAACTTCAATAGATCAGATTAAAGGTTTTTCTAAACAACAATTAGTAAACAGCCTCAGTAATGAAAAGTTTCAACTCATTATTTTTCCAACAGAGCAATGCAACTTTCGCTGTGTATATTGTTATGAGGATTTTAAAATAGGAAAAATGCCTCGTTGGTTAGTTGATGCAACTAAAGTTTTAATCAAAAACAAAATGCCTAAGTTAGAGTTTTTATCTTTAAGTTGGTTCGGCGGTGAGCCTTTATTAGCAAAAGAGATACTTTTTGAAATTGCTGAATATAGTCAGTCATTAGCTAAGGAAAACGGCTGTAAAGTCTATGGTGATTTAACAACTAACGGCTTTCTCCTTGATATAAAAACATTAACAAGACTTGTTGAGCTAAAGCAAAATAGCTTTCAAATATCCATAGACGGTGACAAGGAATCACACGACACAACTCGCTTAACTCGTAACGGGAAAGGTAGCTTTGACAAAATATGGGGACGCTTATTAGCTGCATCTGCAACAGATCTTGATTTTCATATAACCCTAAGGATTCATATTACCGACTTAAACCATGAAAGTGTTTTAAGCTTTTGTGAGCGTTATGATAAAGAACTTAAGGAAGATAGTCGATTCAGATTATTTTTTAAAGAAATTTCTAACTTAGGTGGTGACAATCAAGAAAAAATAAATGGCCTAATATCAAGAAAATCTGCAAAAGTATTAGCAAAAGAGCTCACAGAACGTTATTCAGGTAATAGCAAAAAAATAAATGAACTAGGTCATTACATCTGCTACGCAGGAAAGCCTAATTCATTAGGAATTAGAGCCAATGGTAATATCAATAAGTGTACCGTTGCTTTAGATGATGACAGAAACAATATTGGTAAAATTAATCCTGATGGCACACTAACATTGAACAATGAAAAATTTAGTACCTGGATAAAAGGCTTTACGACTCTTGATAGCTGGCAAATGGGTTGCCCGCTAAGCTATATGAATAACAATAGTGTTGTTGGTGATATTCCCATCAAGAAAGTAAGTTAATAATATGTCTATTGTTAATATGTTCCGCAAAGAAGCGCTTAGAAATCAATATAAATCGAGTGATATTGGCAAATCACTCATAAAGCAGCCTAAAATTATAAATAATTCTATTGCAGCTTTAATAGCAATTTTCGTATTTAGCTTTTTAGTTATTAATGTTCTAACTTTATCAACAAAAAGAAGTCTTGACGCCAAGGTCTCATCTGAACACTATACCCCGCTTATTTATAATGAAGTAGTGGTTATAAATAAGCACTTTGCGATAGATGGTGAGAGCGTTAAAAAAAATCAACAGCTACTTACTATCTCTAAGTTTGATAGTAATAGTAAGTTAGAAAAAGAGGTTATTCGCTCTCCTTCCGATGGTTTGTTTTATCATTCTTTAATCGAAAAAAATATAATACAACCATTTGAACCTCTTGGTTACGTTTTAAGTACCACTTCAGAAAATGAGTTATCTTTTTGGATTTCTAGCAATAAAAATATGAGTATTAATGTAAAGGATAAAATTACCTTAATCGTCAATAATGATGAATTAAAAGGTATAGTCACTATGGTTATTGGTAGTAATAAAAATAATAAAGAACAAAAAATACATTTAAAATTAGAAACTAACAATTATTCAAAACTGTCACCTAACGCAGATATAAAAATACTACTCACTCAGCAATCAGAAAAAGCCCTTAACTTAATTAAATAGTGAAATTTAAATGCGTCTCACAGACTACATTGACTTTAAACCATCAAAACTACCTCTTTTCTTACAAAGTGAAGTAGCTGAATGTGGTATCACATGTATAGCTATGATTGCTTTTTATCATGGTTATAAAGTAAACATGCTTGCTATGCGACAACGTTACCCCGTTGGTACTCAAGGAATAACAGTTAAGCACATTTTAAAAATTGCAGATGATATTGGCCTATCTGGGCGAGTATTAAAATTAGAGCTTGGACAGCTATCTAAGCTAAGGGGACCTGCAATATTGCATTGGAACTTTAATCACTTTGTTACGCTTGCTTCAGTAAATAGAACTGGCATTGTTATCCATGATCCCGCAAAAGGAAAAGTTAAACTAGATTGGCAACAAGTCTCTGAAGCATTTACCGGTATTGCAATCGAGTTAACTCCAACACCTGCATTTACTGTAGCCGATGAACGAGTGAAGATGCCGCTCAGAGCATTCATTGGCAATATTGAAGGACTCGCATCCTCATTATTTAAGATATTCGTTGTCGCCTTGATTCTGCAATGCTTCCTCTTAATATCCCCCTACTATATTAGAATTGTGATAGATCATGGAATTCCACTCTCCGATAGTGGAATGTTAATATGGTTGCTAATCGCATTTATTGCCGTCACCTTACTAACAACTTTTAGCAATATTATTCGCTCTGCTGCAATTTTATACTTAGACAAAAATTTGGGCTTTCAAGTAAAAGCGAACATCCAGCGACACCTATTACATTTACCCCTTTCGTTTTTTGAATCTCGCCATGTTGGCGATATTAAATCTAGGTTTGAAGCATTTAATGAAGTCCAAAGAATGATAAGTCGTGGTTTTATTTCTGCCATTGTCGAAGGCTTGCTAGGCATAACAACTTTAATCATTATGTATACTTACTCACCAGCTCTTGCTTTAGTATCTTTATCATTCCTCTTATTCACATTATTGCTTAGGTTATATTTAACCAACAAAGAAAATAAGCATTTAGAGCAAGTTTTATCTAAACAAGCAAAAGAAAACAGTCATTTTTTAGAAACTATCAGAGCAATTATGCCCATAAAATGCTATGTAAAAGAAAGTACCCGACTTTCTTCATGGCTCAATTTATTTGCAGATACTACAAATGAAAATATTAAACGTGAAAAGGTCACGATTACTGCAGAAATTAGCCAAGATTTAGTAAGTAAAATAGAGTATCTAATTGTTATATTTATTGGCGCGACATTAATAATCAATAAAGAATTTACTATAGGGATGTTTATTGCTTTCCTAGCTTATAGACAACAATTTTCGAGCAGCACACAAACTCTGGTAGATCATATATTTAAGTTCAAGTTAGCCTCAACTTATTTACGGAGAATGTCTGATATAGTGATGCAAAACCAAGAGCAAGAAAATACCTCACTGACAATAACCAAAGAACAAGCAAAAGGCCACATTGAAGTACGCGACCTGCATTTTCGATATTCAACATCCTCTCCTTGGTTATTTAAAGGAATAAACTTTAAAATTGATGCCGGAGAATCGGTGGCTATCATAGGTCGCTCTGGGTTGGGTAAATCATCGCTCCTAAAATTAATGACTGGATTAATCAAAGCAGAGCGAGGTGATTACTTGTTAGATGGACACTCGATAAAAATGCTTGGCATGAGAAACTTTCGCTCAATGTGTGCAACGGTAATGCAGAATGATCAATTACTAAATGGTTCCTTAATTGAAAATATCTGCTTCTTTGAGCCAAAACCTGATCTAGATAAAATCACAGAAGCCATTAAAGGTGCTGCTATATGGCATGAGATTCAAAGCATGCCTATGGGTTTACACACTCAAGTTGGTGATTTAGGTAGCTCATTGTCAGGTGGTCAAAAACAAAGATTGCTTTTGGCAAGAGCGCTTTACAGTCAACCAATCATTTTATTTTTAGACGAAGCAACAAGCCACCTTGATGCTGCTACTGAATTGCAAGTAAATAAATATTTAAAATCAAAAAAAATAACTAGGGTCAGTGTTGCTCATAGGCAAGAGACAATACAAGCAGCAGATAGAATAATTGATCTCGAAGAATTAATTAAGAACCAAACGTTAGCCCAAGCTGTGTGATTAAATACCATGGTAAGAATAACAAAAGGAATAACTATGAAATTTACATCCAAACTAATCTATCAAGGGTTGATAGGTTTATCTGTCGTTATGCTTATCTCTGGCTGGCAATTAGGCTTTGCAGATAATGCCGAAGTTATATCAAAAGACTCTGTCACCATTGCGAAGGTTGAGCGCGGTGATTTTTCAATTAAGGTTGATGGCTATGGCTCATTGCAATCAATCAATAAACGGCTTCTCACAGCTACAAGTAATGCGGTGGTTGACGAAATAAAACTAAAAGCGGGTGCTGTGGTTAACCATGACACTGTGATCCTCACTTTAAATAACCCCGAGCTAGAAAGTAAGCTCCGCTTGGCGTTAGCAAAGCTTAAAAATGCCAAAACCCAAAAACGGCAAACCGTATTACTGCAACAGCGTGAGTTGTTAAATAACGAGTCAACCGTGTCAGAGCTAAAAGCACAATCTGAAATAGCCATGCTGCAAGTTGAAGCAGAACGTACACTGGCTAAATCAGGTATTGTATCGGGGATCAGCGCGAAGAAAAATGAGCTCGAAGCCAAACAGCTATCAAAGCGTATTAACCTTGAAGAATCTAAGCTTGATAAATTAGCACAGATGCAAAAAGAGTCGCTTTCAATTCAAGATGACTTAATAGCCCAAGCGCAAGACGAGTTTGATGTCGCCAAATTAATGGTAGAGCAACTTTCAGTTAAAGCGGGAATGAATGGTGTTATTCAACGCTTGCCTTTAAGTTTAGGGCAAAGTGTCAGTGCAGGCTCTGAACTGGCACTAATAGGGAGCCTCTCCCCTCTAGTTGGTGAAATAAAAGTACCGCAAATTCAAGCTCATTTAATTCAAATAGGTATGACAGCCCAAATTAGCACGTTGAATGACCAGGTGCGCGGCCAAGTAGTGCGTGTAGACCCTGTGATCAGCGAAGGTGCTGTACAAATTGATATTGAGCTCGAGGTTTCTGAATCAGACACCATGAAACCCATGCAACAAGTAGATGCGACTATTTTTGCCGATGTACAAAAAGAGGTGAATTATATAAAACAACCAACAGGTGCAAGCGAAGGCAGTTATGGCTCATTATTTAAACTCACAATGGATAACAAAGCCGTTAAAGTTGAAGTGCAATACGGCAAAGCATCTGGCCAACTCATCCAAGTGTTGTCAGGGCTTGAGCCTGGTGAACAAGTCATTATTTCTACATTAGATATCCCCGCTGAAACAACAACAATAAAAATTGCTGGTTAAGGAAGAATAATATGAACACTGAAATTTTAAGAGTTAATAACCTAAGCAAGTCTTTTTCTAATGGCGAACAAGTCAGTCAAATTTTAAAAGGGATTAGCTTTACCGTGTACGACGGCGAGTTTATTTCTATTTCTGGGCCTTCTGGTTGCGGCAAGTCAACACTCCTTAACATTATGGGGCTGCTCGACACCCCTCAAAGTGGTGAATATTACATTGACGGTTTACTCGTCTCTGATATGGACTCAAACCAACGTGCGAAAGTACGCGGTAATCGCATTGGCTTTGTGTTTCAATCGTTTAACTTAATTGATGAAATGACCGTACTTGAAAATGTCGCTTTACCATTAAAATATCGGGGAGACTCGCTATCTTCACGTCACGCAAGAGCGTTAGATTGCCTAGAAAAAGTAGGTTTGGCTGATAAAGCTGATTTACATCCGAATCAAATTTCTGGTGGTCAACAACAACGCGTATCGATTGCACGCGCACTAGCTGGCGATTCTGGCATCATGCTGGTCGATGAGCCCACAGGTAACTTAGACTCAAAAAACGGCGATGCAATCATGGCGTTAATAAAAGATCTTAATCAGCAAGGCACCACCATTGTATTGGTTACCCATGATCCCCGTTATGCCGATATGGCTACGCGCAATATCCAGTTAAGAGACGGTACTGTAGTTGCCCAAAACGATGAACTCGTGCCAAGCACACCTGCAAATGTAGAACAGGTTGCTCAGTCATGTTAAAAACTGCCTACAATACTTTTAAACGTGCCAAACAATACTATTTCACCACCGTTTTTACACTGGCACTTACACTGTCCATGGTGCTTAGTTCATTTAGCTTGGTTGATCTAGTGTTTTTCGCCCCACTACCTTATCAGCAGAGCGATAACTTATATTTGCTTGAAGGCACAATTAATTCTAAAGGTTATTCAGGGCCCGCTAGTAACTCAAAAATAATGAGCTACATACAGAGTGAAAATACCGTTTTTACTGATGTTGCTGCTTACCATCGATGGACTGACTACAAGCTACTAGATAAACCAACAAGACCTGCTGTGGACGTAATACTTGCCACACATAATTTATTTGATCTACTCGGCGTACAACCCAAACTTGGTCGGTTATTTAACAAAACAGAAGCACTCGGTACTCAGCAAATGTCGGTCGTATTAGGCTACCGCGCTTGGCAAACCCACTATAGTGGTGACCCGAATATTGTTGGTAAAAAAATACAGCTCAATCAACGTCGCTTTACCGTTGTTGGTGTCGCCCCCGATGATCTTATATTACCCACTTATAGCAATATAAATGATGCAATATGGCTTCCTATTGATGCAGACGAAGCTTTTAACCCTAAAACATCTAACGGTTTCATGGGCGCGTATAAGAGTGTTGTTAGATTTAAGCCCACAGCCTCAGAGCAAGAGATCACGGAACAATTAGCTGACTTATCACTTAAAGGTGCACAGTTACATGCCGCTGATATTTTAAAAGATTTTACTGTCAATGCGCGTGTTATTGCATTTAATGATGCACTTAGGGGGGACAGCGGTAAAATTGTATTAATGCTATTATTGGGTGTGTGCTTATTAATGCTCATTGCACTTATCAACCTTTCTAGTATGCAGCTCGCTAAAGCCATTACGCGCATCAAACCCCTTGCAATCAGCTTTGCATTTGGGGCAAGCAAAAAACAACTAATTATTGAAACGTTAAAACACAATATTTTACTTATTAGTATTGCAGTGTTACTTGCTTTAACACTTACTCAAATCGGCTTTATCGTTATTCAAAACCTAGCAGCTGACGCCATTCAACGTTTAGACACGCTTTCTCTTAGCTTTAATACTTTGTTATTTTCAGCTTTTCTAATTATTAGTATTGCCTCACTCTATTCATTTATAGAACTTAGTGTAGTGAAAGAGCAAAACTTAATGAGCAGCCTACAAAGCAGCGGTAAAGGCACGGGCAAGCAAATGAGTTCAGCCACCAGCCATTTACTTGTTGGTCTGCAAATTTTGTTTTCGTTTTTAGTATTAACCACTGCTAGCCACGTAGTTTTAGTAACACTTTCGGAAGCACTCAGAGATAACGGACTGGATACAGAAGGTAAATATTCATTAACAATAAACTATAGTAATGTCGATAAATCCGGCGAACGTATTAATTTACACAAAGCAATTAACCATAGGTTGCTGGCGCTTAATAATGTGAGCAGCTTAGCTGTGTCATCCGAAATGAGGCTGCCAAAAACGGTTAATGTCAATCAAATATATAACGAAGCTGGACAGTATATTGCCCAAGCACGTAATAGCTTAGTAACTGCCAATTACTTTACTGAACTTAACTTAACGATAACGGGTAATGGCTTTGCCAAAGGGGATGAACAATTAGAAAACCCACCGATCATTATCAATCAACGCCTTGCAGATTTACTTAATAAAAACAGTAATGAAGTACTAAACAGTAAAGTGAGTTTTGATAATAAAAGATATTACTCAATCATAGGTATTGTCAGCAACACCTATGTACCGGGCAGCCCTGAAAGTGAAGACTTTGAAGTTTTTACACCTAAAGATTACCCTGGTTGGCAACAATTTACATATTTGATTACTGTTGCAGATGAAAATAATGCAATTGCCCATATTCAACAAGCAGTATTAGAAGTAGATCAACGATTAGACATTAATAACATAGCCTCTTTAACAAGTATGTTTGATGAAAAAAGGCAACGTCACTTAAATGCAGCATGGCTGGCTATTGTGTTGGCATCAACATCGCTGCTGATGGTGTGTATTGGCATAAACGGTATTGTTAGCTATTTAGTTAAAGTGCGCAGATATAGCTTAGGCGTAAAACTTTCTATGGGGGCTGACAATTATAGGTTACTAAAAGAAAGCTTATTAGAACTCATGCAACCCATAATAATGAGCTTAGTGTTAGCCTTTTCGTTGGCATTTTTAATTATAGGCTATTGTATGTCATTACCTGGGGTTGACCTGCCTATAGACTGGTGGTTAACAACGGTCATTTGGCTGGGTTTATTAGCGATATCAGTACTTGCCAGCTTTTTTCCGATCAACCAAACGTTACGACAAGATCCAATAAAGGCATTACGAAATGAGTAAACTTTATCTTATTATAGCGTTATGCTTCATTGCCTCATCATCCGTTGAAGCTATTGAAATAGATAATAGTAAGTGGGCTAATCTCATAGAGTCTACAGGGCAAGAAACTATTTCATTATCACCAAATGGGGAGCTGGTTTTATTTTTACACCAAATTGAATACCCATCTATTGAATATTTATCTCAACAGCGCGTCGCATTAGCTGGTCTGGATTTTTATACTGATTTATCGAGCAGAGTTGATACTGAACAATATAGCCGCGCAACTTTATTTAATCTTGCAACAAACGCTAGAGAAGAAATTAAGATTCTAGAAGGAGTGATTGTCGATTTTAATTGGTCTCCTGATGCTAAAAAAGTCGCATTTTTAATTCAGCAGGGTGCCAATACAAACCTATGGTTGTACGATATAAATAACAATGTATCTAACAAACTAACAGATCTCAATTTATCCACAAGTCTTGGCGGAAGACATCTGCGATGGCTACCTGATGGCCAAAGTATTGTCGTCAAGCAGCGAAATTTGCCAATAAAGACATCTGAATATATACGTAAAAAACCCAATTTGTTGTCATCTGAGCTGCAAAAAGATCAAGGGCGGACCCATCAAAGCTTATTAATAAATGACGAGATGAAGAATCAGTTTACATCTATCAATCAAACCAAATTAGTGAAGATAGACCTCAATGGTAAAGTTTCTACATTAACTAAAAGTGGCTTATTTAATGATTTTTCCGTCTCTCCTGATGGTAAGTATTTACTGTATTCGATGCCACCGAGTGAGCTGTCATCTTATTTACCTTATAAAAAATGGGGGAGCGCTTATAATATCGTTAATATAGAAGAGCCAACTACCACATACAGCTTACCCAATTTAAACGATAAAATTAATCTACCTAAATCTAAAGATAGCGTACCTATTGGCGCTAGGTTAGTTAAATGGCTACCATCAGAAGACTCAACTGTGACTTGGGTCGAAGCGAGTGATAGAGGTGACATGTCTTTAGCTCAAACTTACCATGATCACATCTACAAACTGGTAAGTCCATTTGACGAGAATAAAAAACTGGTGCATCAAGTAAAATGGAGAATTCACGATGTATTATGGGGCGTTTCAGGAATAGGTGTACTTCAAGAATGGCGCTATGATAGCAAACAGGCAAGAACTACCTTAATCAACGCCGAAACTTCTGTGAATTATTTAATCCATGAAAGAGATTATCGTGATAAGTTCAACGACTTTGGTGATCCACAGACTCTCCGTACGCCTGAAGGATATGAAGTTTTAGTTGAACAAGATAATTATTTATTTTTCTTTTCCTCAGGACAAAGTAAAGAAGGTATAAAGCCAATAGCTCAATCCTTTAATACATCGAATCACGTTGTTGAAACTATATTTTTAAGCAATGCTGACAATATAGAAATGCCCCTAAGAATCGCTAATGACACCTTAATAATAGAAAAGCAAAATAATACAAGCGCACCTCAATACTACGCATTAACGAGTAAAGGTTTCAAAAAACAGATTTCACTTTTATCAAGCGAAAATAAAAATAGTTTTGTTAACCAGCCACTTACTATCAATTACAACAGAAGCGATGGATTAAATCTGGTTGGAACGCTGCATTTACCTAACAATTATAAAAGGAATAAATCAGATAAAATCCCTGCTATTTTATGGATTTACCCCGATGAATTTAAAAACAAAAAACTGAGCCAGCAAAATACAGTACGCACGAATTTATTTAGAGAGTTTGATCCGCTAAGTCCCTTGGTATTTCTTCATGACGGTTTTGCCGTTTTCGAATCTCCCTCAATGCCAATCACTTCATTTAATGGGGGAGAGCCTAACGATGACTTCATTAATCAGATTCGTTTAAATGCCGAAGCTGCAGTCAATGCTTTAGAAGATACTGGCTCTATTGATATTCAAAGATTAGTTGTTATGGGGCATTCTTATGGAGCCTTTACTGTGGCTAACTTACTCGCGCATACAGATCTATTCAAAGCTGGTATTGCTCGAAGTGGTGCTTACAACAGGACTCTTACCCCTTTTGGATTTCAGGGTGAAAAACGTAATCTATGGCAAGCAAAGGAAACATATATTAATATATCCCCTCTAATTTATGCGGACAAAATAAATGAGCCTTTATTGTTAGTTCATGGTGAAAGCGATCAAAACTCGGGCACTTACCCAATGCAATCAATGAGAATGTATCAGGCACTAATTGCTAATAAAAAGACGACTCAGCTAATTATGCTTCCGTATGAAGGACATACATATCAAGCTAAAGAAAACCTATCTTACTTGCTCGTTCACCAGTCTGAATGGGTAAAGAAATGGCTAAACACTTCTGAATAATATGCTAAAACTATTTAATCCACGCCAAAAAGAGCTGCTTGAGCAACGCAAAACCGCCCATGAGACTTGCCGCTTGTTTAACAAAAGCCCCAGCAAAGGTAATTTAAAACGCATTAAGAGTTTATTTACTCAATGTGGTGAAGGCGTGATTATTGAGGCAGGCTTCCACTGTGACTATGGCTCGCAATTTGAAATTGGTGATCGTACTTTTATAAACATTAATTGTACGGTGTTAGATGCCCCCATTAGTGAGGGGGCAATTACGATTGGCAGTGATTGTTTAATTGGCCCGAACGTTCAACTATTGGCCGTATCTCATGCAGTCAATCCAGCCGAGCGACTCAATAAAGAGAACTTTGCAGCACCGATTACTATCGGTAATAACGTGTGGATTGGCGCGGGAGTTATTATATTAGCTGGCGTTACCATTGGCGAAAACGCTGTTGTGGGCGCAGGGTCGATAGTGACCAAAGATGTGGCTGCGAACACTGTTGTTGCCGGTAACCCTGCTGTAAGAATTAAAGATATTTAAACTTTACAGCTCAAGTTTGCGAGCAAAAAGCTCGGTTTAAATTCCTGTCGCGGGATAAACCCGCTGCTACCTATCCCCCTCAAATTGTAGGTCGTCATTTATGGCGACAAGAGGCCTCAAGATAAACAAAAGGCCTTGGTGGGTGGTTGTAACTAATTTCTTAACTAACCTGAACCCTGGTTAAGAGATGTACTTACTGTATTGATATTAAAAAACAAATGTATTTCTCTGTCTCCAGCCGGAGACTTTTAGTGATAACAAGGCGAATTTACGCGTCAATAGCGGGCCTATTGCAAGTAAATTCAACGCAGTTAGCGTTAAAAGTAGCCGCTGGAGATAGATTTATTATCCAGAGTTGAGGTTAACTACTCATCGCGTAAAACAAGTGACGGTCGTGTACTTGCAGCTTTATAAGCAAGGCTTGCTACTGTGAGCCAAGTAATAGCTGCTATAACCAATGCAGCCAAAACATAAACCCAGATAGGCTGTCCTATACGGTCGTTAAAACTGCTTAACCAGTTATTCGTTAACCAGTAAGCTAGGGGTATACTTACGAGCAAACTCAATAACACGAGCTTTAAATAAGACACGCTCACGGCTGTTACTAACTGAGTGACTGTTGCCCCCAAAACTTTTTTAATCGCCAACTCTTTTTGCTGTGAAAGCACAGTTTGAGATACTAAGACGGCAAGGCTAATAACAGTTAGCGAAGTGCTCAAAATTAATAACCATTGTGATAACGTTGTTATCCTCTGCTCATTTTTATAATTTTTTGCATAATCATCGCTAAGCCTATTTACTTCGACATCAAGAATTGCAAAGCGCGATTTTAATAAACTGGGGATCTGTGTTTTTAAATCCGTAAAAGAAGCGTTATCACTTAGCTTTATAACTATATTGCTATTACTATTAGGCAAGTAATTTCGGCCAAGATTGAACGATAGCGGTGTCATTTTATGTTTAGCCGAGCCAACTTTTACGTCAGCGACAACACCAACAACCGTGGCATTTAAGTTAGCATCACCATTGCTAAGCGTCATACCGATCACATCCTGCACGGACTCATACCCAGCTAATCTCACCATAGATTCCGTCACTATTAGCGCAATATGCTCAGAACCATCCGCATGCTTTTCAAACCTATCACTTTGATGATCGCGACTAAAGTCTCTACCGGCTAACAATTTAAGTCCCAATGCATCTACCACATCAAAGCTCGTTACAACTGAGGGTGCAACACCATCAACTACCTGGCCATTTGGCCAAGTTAATTGCACACCGCCTCGCACTTGTTCTGTAAGGTTTATGTCAGTTGCACTGAGCGAAGCAACGCCAGGTAAATCGGCAATTGCTGATATAACACTAGTGTTATCTTTATCAAAAAGTTGTGTAGTTGGAATGTTTTTAACTATGAGTCTATTTTTGGTTTGATAGCCCACATCCATGTTAGCAACAAACTCAAGCTGCAACTGAGCAATAACAAATACAATAAATATGAAAGTGGCTAAACCTGCTTGAAAGCTCAGTATACCTTTGACAAGTAACCCCAAATGATACTGATAATGTGTTCTTACCAATAGTTTTACATCAACATTTGCAACCACTAAGCCTGCATATACGCCATTAAATAAACCTATCACAAGGGTTATCAAAATGGCCATCAACACCATTGATTTGTTAAGCACAAACGAGATATGCGACTCAACGAGCTGATTAAAATAATCATGACTCAACTCCACAAATGCCAAAGATAACACTACAGCAAAGCCAGTAAGCACAATTGACTCAACTATAAATAGGAGAAACAATTGACCTCGACTGGCACCTATCGCCTTCTTAATCGCTATTTGCTTGGCAGCCTTGCCAACACTGACTAAATTAAAGTTGATAAAATTACAGGTTATTTGCAAAAAGATAATAAAAATAAGTCCGCAAGCAATGGCAACCGCAGTGATTGACCCAGGCGCTTTCATTTCATAAGTGGAGCGACCTTTTAAATAAATATCAGTGATATTTATTAATTTATATTGCACTGTTTTATGCTCTGCTGACTTTGTTGTTAAATATTGCTCAAACAACTTGTTTTCAAGCGCAGCAATATCTGTGTCGACTGCTGTTTTTATATAAACGTAACCATGGGGTTGTTTCTCAAGTATGGTTGGAAAAGCGGTCAATACGTCAAACGCAAAGTGAGTTTGCGCAGGTAAGTCTTTAAATACAGCGCCTATTGTGTAGTTTTGTTCATTTGCACTTAGCCGCTTACCTATCACATTAGTACCAGCAAACAGCCTGATAGCTTCAGATTCACTGATCGCGAGTTGATTAGGCGTATTCAACACCACATCTATATCACCACGCAGAACATCTAAGCTAATAAAGTGAGATAAGTTATTTGATGCAAAATATACGTTTTTTAGCTTCACTTTAGTGTCGCCATTGCTTGTGCCTACATGGCTTACTTCTGTATTAAAGTGGTGACCTACATACCCCATAAATTCAGCAGGTATTAAACCAAACACATCTTCAACATCAGTATCGTTTAGCAATGCTTGCGCCACCGCTAAATCCCGCATCGGCATTAATGTATCGAAACCAAAACTTGTAAAGTCTACGTGTGCCCTATAAACCTGCTGTTTATCCGGCTGCTTACTATCATAAGAAAGTTCATACTGCACAAATAAAGCCAGCAATATTACTGCTGCTAACCCAGCACTATAACTAACAAAGTGGAGCCAAAATAATCGAGTCGCTTTTGTTCTTATTGAGATAATTAATTGTTCCAAAATGATCATCCTTTTCAGTTTGCTAATTGCTGCTAAAATTTAACTACGTACTTTGGCAGCGTTAACATTTTCATCTAAAGCATCACTTTTTATTATTCATAACGTAAAGTAAGTGATGGTCGTGTACTTGCGACTTTGAAAGCAAGGCTTGCGACGGTCAGCCATGTGATGGCGGCAACGGCAACGGCGGCTAAGGAATACACCCAAATACTTTGTATTATGTGTTCATGAAAACCTGATAACCAATCTGCCAGAGTGAAATAAGACACAGGCCACGCAATCAAACAGCCAAAAAACGTCAGCACTAAAAATTCTTTTGCTAAAGCATTAACAATACTGATGCGGCTTGCACCGAGCACTTTTCGAACAGCTACTTCTTTTTGCCTTTGTTTTACAATAAAACCCGTTAAACCAAACACACCTATTAAAATTAGAGCCATCGATATCAGGCTACCAATCTGCACTACTTCTGCCAAACGCTGCTGCTCTTGATATAGCGCTTGATAGTTATCTTCTAAATAGGAAATCGCCACCGGCGCTATATTTAAACGCGCACGAATAAATTCGGCCAACGCTTTTTGGGTTGAGTGCGCACTTGGTTCTGCAACTTTCACAACCAGTGAATACCTGCCGCCAATACCTAAACCACAAACAAATACCACAGGTGCGCCTTGATAATTAACTGGGCCAACTTTTATGTCTTTAACCACACCAACAATAACGCCTGTAGCACGAGAAACGGGGCCTGCTGCAAACGTAACCTGTTGTGAAACAGCGCTTTGTGCATCCTTAAAACCAAGCACAGACAATGCAGATTCAGGCAAAATAATACTGGCCTGATTGGTTTCTTTACTGTACCAATCTGATGCATGCTCAATCGAAAAATCTCGACCTGCAACAAGTTGTAAATCCAGTGCCGCAACCACATTACCGCTCACACCCGCCAAAGACATAGATAACGGATTACTCGGGTCTAGTTTGTCTTCAATAAAAATGCCGGCATTGGTTGATTGAGTAATATCAAAGTCCATTGCGGTACTGGCTATCACCTCTGGTATCTGTTGCAATGCGTCAAAAAAGGCAAATTGCTGCTCACCGTATAAGGTACTTGCGGGCATATCATCAATCACTAGTTGCTGCGATTTGCCATAATTAACCGGCAACGACTGCAAAAATGCTAACTGCTTCGCCAAGGTTATCGCGCCAATCAACAGGCTGATTGATAAGGTAATTTGTACCAACAACAATGATTTTCTAATCCATACACCTTGCCGACCTTGTTTAAATGCACCACTTAAAATGGCTTTGGCATTAAAATTTGCCATGTAAAAACTCGGATAAATACCCGACAATACGCCAACCACAGTGGCCAACCCCATGACAGGCCAAATCACATCATGCCAACCGTTAAAGGCAATGGGCCGGCCTATTAGTTGATTAAAAAAAGGAAACGCCAGCTCAACAAAAACACAAGCAACAACAAGTGCAAGCCAAGCTAACAAAACCGACTCACCCATAAATTGAGTGATTAGCTGCCTTTTACTTGCACCTAACGCTTTTTTCACCCCGACTTCTTTGGCTCTATTAGCAGCTTGCGCAACGGTAAAATTCACATAGTTCACACATGAAATAAGCAGCAGTAACCCACTCATCAGCGCACAAATCATCACCGAACTCATTGCGCCACCTACTTTCATGTCTTGCGCAAAATTTGGCCCTAAATGAATATCCTCAATAGCTTGCAAACGGTAGTAAATGTTTTTCCATTGCCAAATTTGGTTAAATACTTCAGTAACCTGCGCCGCGATTTTGCCCTTGTCAGCCCCTGCAGACAAAGCAACATAGGTGTGTGCAACATTGCCACCAATATGTTGATAGGGCGCAAAACTCATTAAAGATTCAAAATAAAAATGACTATTGATGGGTAAATCTTCAAATACGGCAGCCACGGTAATCAATCGATTGTTATGCTGTAATCGAATGGTTTTACCTATAATATTTTTAAAATCTGTAGTATTAACTCTCTTTTTCGAATCAATATCTGAACCAAATAAGCGCAGTACCTCGCTGCGAGATAGCGCAATTTTTTCAGGAGCGTTTAACGCATCCTGTAAATTACCCGCCAGAACATTGATATTGACCAACTGCGTAATATTAGGGGTGACCGCGACATTTGCGAGCAGCTGAAACGCATTTTGCCCAACTAATACTTTATCGTCGCTAGCCATTTGCGTTTTAAACACATAAAACACATCGTCAACACCTGCAATATTAGCTAGCTGTTGATACGCTCTCGGCGTTGTTAAAATGTATTCATTGTTATTTTCTTGAGCATGCATCACTAACCGATAATGGTTATTTACATTGGGCTGATTGCGCTCAAACGAAAGCTCATTGCGAATAAACAACCCCATCAGAATGACAATCGCCATTCCTAAGCTCAAACCCATAACGCTTAAAGAAAAATGCAATTTGTGCTGAGCAAATGAGCGAATAGTTGTAATAAAACTAAGACTAAACATCACATAACCCTAATATTAAGTGAGTAACCACCTTACAAGCGATATTGAGTCGCTTTATAAGGTGACTTTGAGTATCACAATGTTATTACTCATATCGCAAAATTAAAGACGGGCGAGTACTGGCGGCTTTAAAAGCAAGGCTTGCCACGGTTAACCAGGTAATTCCAGCAACAACTATTGCTGCTGCGCCATATACCCAAAACACTTGCTCAATGCGGTCGTTAAAGTTAGCCAGCCAATCACCCACTAGGAGATAAGTGAGTGGAAAAGCAATCGCGACACTTAGCCCAACTAACACTAAGAACTCTTTGGCTAAAATATTCACAATACTGAGACGCGATGCACCAAGCACTTTACGGATCCCCACTTCTTTTTGACGACGAACTGTCGCAAAAGAGGCTAAACCAAACGTCCCTAAACAGGTTAAGAACACCGCAAGGCCAGTAAAAATAAGCACCACTTGTGAGATACGCTCATCGCCTTTTAATAGCGCTTTATAGTTATCAGCTAACAAGTTGATTTTAGGTTGATAAATATTCGATACCTCTGCCAATGCAGTAATCACTTGTTGCTTGATATAAGGTAATTGTTGCTGATTAACCGTTAAGATGACTTCTGAGACAGGTGCCAAATAGTTAAAGCCACATAAAAACATAATGTTAGAGTTTGCATCTTGCACATTGCCGACTTTCACATCTTCCACAACACCTACTACTCGCATGTCGACATTGCGCCCTGTGTCTTTAATTGTTTTCCCTACAATATCAGCGACATTGCTGTAGCCAGCCTGCTTAGCGACTGTTTCGGTTATAATCGTGCCAACAGTGGTAACCCCATCAATACGTGCCGCCCAATCACCCGCAAATTCTTGGCTAAAATCTCGACCCGCTAACAGTTTTAGTCCTAACCCTTTGACGACATCAAAGCCAGACCCAATCACAGGCGTAATCCCTCCTGATGATTCTCCATTAGGCCAAGTCGGTTGTAGGGTGTTGTTAATTGAAACCGTTAAACGGGTGTCAATAATGGTTGCTTGCTCAACGCCATCGATTGCAGTCAGACGATTAATCAGTGCGCTGGGCTGTTTGGTAAAGACTTCTTGAACTGGGAGTTCAGAAATAACTAAACGCTGCTGCGTTTGATACCCTAAGGGCAAGCTTTGTAAGTACGCTAATTGATTAAATAATGTCACTGACGCAATGATCAAACCGATTGCAAGCGAAGCCTGTAGAGTCAACAAACTTTTACGCACCCAAATAGCGGTATTTCCACGCTGTAAATCGCCACTTAAAACACGCTTTGCGCTAAATGATGAAATAAATAACGCAGGATACAAGCCTGCCAAAACACCAACCGTCAACGCAACAACCACAATAGCCAAACCAAATTCAGAGGCATAATTGACAACTAAATCACGACCCACCAACAGGTTAAACTGTGGTAATAAAAACTCGACCAAAACACATGCAATAGTCATCGCCAACAATGCAACCAACACTGACTCGGCTAAAAACTGAGTGACCAACTGGGCTTTACTTGCGCCAAGGGCTTTGCGTACACCCACTTCTTTGGCACGTTTTGCCGATTGCGCCACAGTCATATTGATAAAGTTAAATCCAGCAATCAAAATAAGCAGCACACTCAAACCAGCACAAATCATCACAACTTGTTTGGCTCCGCCTGCTTTCATTTCAAATGGCGACTTCGCGGTAAAATGTAAGTCTAATAATGGATGAAGTTCTATGGAGATTTTTCCTGACATTTCTTCATAAAAATACTGCTTAGAAAGTGCATCAGCCAGAGCGATTGGATCGGCCTGTGGCGCTAAGCGCATATAAACATAGCTACTATTAATCATCAGGTTATTTGGATCATGTTTTACATAAACGAGGTTTTTAAATGCAAAGTGAGTATTGCTTGGTAAATCTGCAAACACCGCCCGTACAGTATATTGCCCTTGTTCGTGCTGTAGCGTGTTACCAATAACATTTATTGTACCGAAAATACGCAGTGCTTCAGATTCACTAAGAGCCAAGCTCTCAGGTGTACTCATTGCATTTTTTAAATCACCAGCCAATGTGTTTATATTGATAAAGTTCTCAATATTTGGCGTTGCCCCATACAAGTCATTAAGTTTAAAACCCTGATCCCGATACTGCACGTCAACCATAGCTTCTCGAGTCAGCGATACCATCGTCAAACCAAACACTTCTTCAACTTGACTATATTCAGTGGCTTTTGCCGCTTGAGAATAATTAAAAATAGGAATGACTGATAAGCCCAACTTTGAGAAATCTTGGCCTACACGGTAAACACGTTCAGCGTGAGGCTGCTGACTATCGTACGATAGCTCGTTTTGTGCAAATAGTGCCACTAAAATAGCCGCAGCTAAGCCAATACTTAATCCTAAAAGGTTTAGGATAAAGTGCTGTTTTTGTTGCTTGAATGATCTTAAAGCAGTGACTAAATAATTAATAAACATATTAAGCAACCTCAACAACGGCTTGCTGCGCAACATTTGCTTTATCAAGCATCACTTGGCCATCCAATAGGCGCACTAAGCGATCAGCATAGGTCCCCTCTTTTTCTGAGTGAGTCACCATAATTACCGTGGTGCCTTCTTTATTTAATTCGCGCAGCATCGCCATCACTTCATCACCATTTTTAGAGTCGAGGTTACCGGTTGGCTCATCGGCTAAAATTAGTTTAGGATTAATCACTAATGCACGCGCTACTGCAACCCGTTGTTGCTGACCACCTGATAACTGCTGGGGTAAATGCTCGCCTCGGTGATCAATACCTACGCGTTTTAAAATGGCTTCAACGCGATCTTTGCGCTCGCTTTTGCTTATTTTTTGATACTGCAATGGCAGCTCTACATTCTCAAATACTGTTAACTCATCAATCAAGTTAAAGCTTTGAAATACAAACCCTATTGAGGCTTTACGCAGCTCTGCTAACTGCTTTTCGCTATAGCCTGCGATGTCTGTTCCAGCAAATTCAAAGCTACCTGCACTTGGTGAATCCAACATACCTAAAATAGACAGCAAAGTTGATTTACCACAGCCAGATGGCCCCATAATCGCTAAAAAATCGCCTTCGGTTACGGTTAAGTTAATATTGCTTAGCGCTGTTGTTTCAACATCTTGAGTACGAAACATACGGCTTAAATTAGTTAGTTTGATCATTGTTATTTTCCTTAAAATTGTAATTGCTGTGCTTTATCAAAGTTGCTGTAGCTTGAGGTAATCACTTGATCCCCAGCATTGAGCCCTTCAAGCACTTCAAAATAGTTTTGATTCTTTTTGCCTAAGCGAATATCACGACGCACTGCTTTATCACCACCTTGCTCAATAACATAAACCCAGTTACCGCCCGAGTTGGTAAAGAAAGCGCCACGTTTAAGCAGTAAGGCATTGTTTTTATCGCCTCCCAGCATTAACTCAATATCAATACTTTGGCCGCGCTTAATGCTTTTGGTGTTACTGGGTAAATCCACTTCAATTTGAAATTGCGACTGCTGTACGCGGCTATCAATTTTGCTCACCTTGGCGTTCACTGTGCCGCTTTCAAGTTCAATCATCACGGTCATGTCACGCTGTACTTGGTTTAAATAAAACTCATCAAGGCGTACCACTAATTTATATTCATTTGGAATATCAATTTGGCCTAATCGCGCGCCACTGTTTTTAGATTCACCAATTTCCACATCAAGCTCGCTTAGGTAGCCTGAAACAGGCGCTTTGATTAATAAATTGTCGAGATTTCGACGCGCAAACTGCAGGTTTTTTTCAAGCATTTTAGCGCTGTCTGATAACTGTGCGACTTGCACCTCACGGATTGAGTTTTCTTGCTTTTGACGCTCAAGCGTGAGCTCTTTACGAGCGTGGTAATAATTTAAATCTTCTTCTAACTCTGCAAGTTGCTCCTGCGCTAATACGCCACTTTTAACCAAAGGTTTAGTTTGCTGTAAACGACGGGTGAGGTGCGTAATTTTTAGCTCTATTTCTAATAAGTCACGGCGTAAATTTAACCGGCTGGTTTCCATAGTCATTTGCGTATTGCGTAAAAAATTTAGCTGCTCAGTTACTTGGGCTTCGCGACTCATTACATCTAGTTGTAAGTTGGTATTGCTCAAACGCACTAGTGGTTGGCCTTTCTCAACATATTCGCCTTGCTCCACTAAACGCTCCTCAACTTGCCCACCGGCGATGGTATCAAGGTAAATACTGGTTTTTGGTACCACTTGACCGCGTAAACTTAAGGCATCTCTAAATGCACCTTGTTTCACCGTGCTAACGGTTAAGCTACTGCGTTCAATATTCTGGCTACGACCTGTATTACCTGTTTGTGTAAACCCATACGCAGCGGCAGCAACACCCAATGCCAATGCTGCAAAGGTGAATTTCTTTAAATACTTTTGAGTAAATGAGCGTTCTATTTTCTTATCCATGTTGGCCACCTTGATACAGGTTTAATAAACTAATTACCGATAATTATTACAAACGCTGTGCCAACTTTATTTAATATTAAAATTCAATACCTTATAATTAAATGAAATTATTATTATGTTTGTAGTGTCCGTTAATAGAACACTTTTTTATTTTATAAACGTCCATTTATGGACACTGTTCCTTTTTTGTTTTAGGCTAAATAAAACTCTATAAAAATAAAAATCATGAAACACACAGGCTCGCTTTTAATCGTTGATGACAACCCCGATATTCTAATCGCCGCACGGTTATTGCTAAAGCAGCATTATCAAAGCGTTAAAACCACTGACAACCCATTTGAAATTGCAGGCATCATTAACGAGCAACGCAAAGCTGATCAGCCAATTGATGTGATCTTACTCGACATGAACTTTACCCAAGACTCCATCAGCGGCAAAGAAGGTTTTTATTGGTTAAAAAAAATCATCGAGCAAGACGCTAATATCGTTGTTTTGTTAATGACCGCCTACGGCGACATTCAACTCGCGGTGGATGCTATTAAAGCAGGCGCATCTGATTTTATTGCTAAACCTTGGCAAAACGAGCAACTACTTGGGGCTGTGGCGGCGGCTTTTTCACATGCCAAAGACAAACAGCAAGTGGGTAAGCTTACCCGTCAAAAGGACGGCCTTAATCAAGTACTCAATAATCAACCATTTGAGTTTTTAGGTCAAAGCGCCGCTATGCAGCAGGTATTCACCACCATTGAAAAAGCCGCACAAACTGATGCCAATATACTGATCACCGGCGAAAGCGGCACAGGTAAAGAACTCACCGCGCATGCCATTCATCAAGCAAGTATGCGCCATAATCAAACCTTTATGAGTTTAGACATGGGTGCTGTGGCACAAAACCTATTTGAAAGTGAGCTATTCGGCCATAAAAAAGGCGCATTTACCGATGCCAAAAGCGATCGAATTGGTAAATTTGAGCTCGCCCAAGGCGGTAGTTTATTTTTAGATGAGCTGGGTAATTTACCCCTAGAGCATCAAGCTAAACTGCTTGCCGCATTACAAAACCGCAAAATTACACCTGTTGGCGGCAGCAAAGCGATTGATATTGATATCCGCCTAATTTGTGCCACTAACGACAATCTTGATCAAGCTGTCGCCGAGGGGCGTTTTCGCCAAGATTTGTTATACCGAATAAACACCGTTGAAATTCGCTTACCGGCTTTACGTGAACGCAGTGATGACATCCCACTGCTAGCAGATTATTACCTCAATCATTTCGCACAAAAGTACAAGCGCAACTTAACCATAAAAACACACGATATAAGCTTACTTTGTCAATATGCATGGCCAGGCAATGTCCGTGAATTGGCTCACGCTATAGAGCGTGCGGTTATTTTAACTGAAGGGGATAAACTCGATATAAGCTCAGTGGTTGGTAATTCAGCATCAGTTAGTACTGACGAGAATACACAAAGTACAGGGTTTTTAAACAATGTAGCGCAGTACGACACCTTTGATCTTGAGATACTCGAGCAGCGCACTGTGCGTGCAGCGCTAACACATTACCAAGGTAATGTTAGCCATGCGGCCAAAGCCTTAGGGTTAACGCGTGGTGCTATGTATCGCCGTCTTGAAAAGTATGGGCTATAACAATGCGCCCTCATTTATTATTAACTATTAATATTGTGGCACTTATTAGCGCCAGCGCACTCGTTAGTTATCTATTACAAAATAATGGGCTTTCAGCAACTTCGCTGTTAATTATATTAGTCACTGCGGCCTTGATAACGCATATTTTTACGCTCTTTAAGCGCCAGCAAAAACAAGCAGAAATGGTGATCCGCGCCTTAGCCAATGGCGACAGCACCTTAGGTCTTGGCCAACAACACCCAATGCTTAAGCAATTTGAGCAAGTAAAAACGCAAATGCAAACAGCACGCTTTAATGCCGAACAACAAGCGCAGTTTTTGCAAGCATTGCTTATTCATGTTGATTTAGCGGTTATGGTATGTGACGACAACGGCAAAGTGATTGAATCAAACCCAGCAGTCAGCAAACTACTGGGTAAAAGCTTCCAGCATCTACGAGAATTAGGCGCTGTTGGTGAACTAATTTTGAACGCCAAGAACAATATGCGCAGCACCACCTATTGGCAAAATGGCGAGCAGCACGACACGCTTTCTATCCAACTCAGTATCGCCGAAATACAAGGCAAAGTGCGTCGCGTAGTAAGCCTACAATCAATTCATGACCAACTACAACTCAAAGAACAACAAGCTTATAAGCGCTTAACTAAAGTACTTACGCACGAAATTGCCAACTCTATTACCCCGCTTTCATCGTTAGCTGATACGTGCAGCTATTTACTGCCACAAGAACTGTGTTTTATTAATATTGAAGATAAACAAGACTTACAGCTTGCACTAAGCACCTTAGCATCAAGAACGGCACATTTAGGCGACTTTATTGCTCGTTTTCGTCAAGTTAGCAGCTTACCTAAACCCAATTTAGCGCCTGAAAATTTAGCCGATATGCTAGCGCGTATTGTCACCTTGCATCAACAACAGTCGCGTGAGCTGCAAATCAATATAGAACTTACAATTCAAAGCCAGCAATTAGTGATGCTAGACAGTAGTCAAATAGAGCAAGTATTAGTAAACCTGATAAAAAATGCACTTGAAGTGTTAAGCAGCAACAAAAAATATAACGCGCAAAGCCCCGCTCAGCCAAACATCAAACTCAGCTTGGCACAAAACGCCAGCCAACAACTCTATGTTGAAGTCAGCGACAACGGCCCAGGCATCAGCGAACATGTGATAGATATGATCTTCGTCCCATTTTTTACCACCAAGCAACAAGGTTCAGGTATTGGCTTGAGCCTATCAAGGCAAATTATGCTCAACCACGGCGGTGATTTAATTTATGTACCAAAACCACAAGGTGCATGTTTTAGATGTGTGTTTGGTTGAGGGGCTAATTGAGGCATAGAGATAAGAAGATTAGCTCAACGTAAGTCGGCATTTATGCCGACAAAATAAAGAAATTAATCATGAATAAAACTAACGTTGAATCCCTAACGCATTGCGCAGTGTTTCGATATTCTTATGCTGCTCAAAAAAGGCAACTACCGCTTGAGTTTGTTGTTGTTTTTCACCCGTGAAATTAGCTGCTAAATACTCTTTTATTTCATCAAACTGCCATGTTAATTCCGTTTCTTTTGGAATTACAGCTATAGCCGTTAAAACATCATTAATGGTTTTATCATTCAATAAAAAGCGAATAAACGTCATCACAGATAAAACCTGAGTGTTTTCATTAGTATTTTCTACTTCAGCGATACGAATACATACTTGCTCCGGTGTTTCAAAAAATAAAGCCAGCTCTGCAATATTAGCTTGCGCTGTTTTTACTTGTTCTTTAATTTCAGCATTATTGGTATCCTTAAATAACTCTAATAATTGCGAATGCAGATTCAGAGCTGTGGTAAAGTCTTTTTGTCTTCCATAAATAATGCCTTGGTTAGACATCGCTTTAGCCACTTTAATTTGAATCGCTTCATTCGGAGAGTTTTTGAACTGCTCAATCAAAGCCGCATAGCTGTTGAGCTCGTCATCAGGTTTGCCTTGCTGACCATAAGTAATGCCTTGATTAAACATCGCGTTAGCCACTTTAATTTGAATCGCTTCATTCGGAGAGTCTTTGAACTGCTCAATCAAAGCCGCATAGCTGTTGAGCTCGTCATCAGGTTTGCCTTGCTGACCATAAGTAATGCATTGATTAAACATCGCGTTAGCCACTTTAATTTGAATCGCTTCATTCGATGAGTCTTTGAACAGCTCAATCAAAGCCGCATAGCTGTTGAGCTCGTCATCAGGTTTGCCTTGCTGACCATAAGTAATGCCTTGATTAAACATTGCGTTAGCCACTTTAATTTGAATCGCTTCATTCGGAGAGTCTTTGAACTGCTCAATCAAAGCCGCATAGCTGTTGAGCTCGTCATCAGGTTTGCCTTGCTGACCATAAGTAATGCCTTGATTAAACATTGCGTTAGCCACTTTAATTTGAATCGCTTCATTCGGAGAGTCTTTG
>NZ_JACJDT010000030.1:0-6132 GCF_014163675.1 Pseudoalteromonas sp. SR44-5 | reverse complement strand
AACTGCTCAATCAAAGCCGCATAGCTGTTGAGCTCGTCATCAGGTTTGCCTTGCTGACCATAAGTAATGCCTTGGTATAACATCGCTTTAGCCACTTGAATTTGAATCGCTTCATTTGGAGAGTCTCTGAACTGCTCAATCAAAGCCGCATGGCGGTTGTGCTCGTCATCAGGCTTGCCTTGCTGACCATAAGCAATACCTTGGTTATACATCGCGTTAGCCACTTGAATTTGAATCGCTTCATTCGGAGAGTCTTTGAACTGCTCAATCAAAGCCGCATAGCTGTTGAGCTCCTCATCAGGCTTGTCTTGCTGACCATAAGTAAAGCCTTGATTAAGAATCGCTTCAGCTACCCGAATTTGAATCTCTTCATTCGATGAGTCTTTGAACTTTTCTATCAAAGCTTTGTAACTGGTAAGTTGATTATCAGTCTGGCCTTCCTTACTATAAGCAATCCCTTGGTTAAACATCGCGTTAGCCACTTGAATTTGAATCGCTTCATTCGGAGAGTCTTTGAACTGCTCAATCAAGGTTGTAAAGCTGTTTAGTGCATCATTATGCTTGCCTAGCCACCCATTAGTAACGCCTTGGTTAACCATTGTAATGGCATATAATTTTGGCTCTTGTTCGCTGTTAACTAACCCTAAAACCTTGCTCCAAGCATAGAGTGCTTCATCATATTCACCACTTGAAAACGTCTTTAAACCCGCTTTAAACCATTCTTGAGCTGTTTGATATACTTTCGGTTTATTATGTTTAGTAACTGTATTGTCTTCTTTATTTCTTTTCGAGGTAACAACATCCTTGTTTTCAGCTAAGAGAGCGTCCCAAGCTTGTTGCTGTTCTTGCTTGATTTTTTCCAGCGCAGCCCTTGCCTCTGCTTCTAATTTCTCAGCTCGATCTTTTAGCTCAAGGCTGACTTTTTCGAGCTCAACTTTGGTCTCTGAAATTAATTTACCTTTATTATCTAATAACCATTTTTCCATATGACTTTCTGAGGCTGCATTAGCAGCCTGCTTGGCTTCGTATACCGCTCTGTTTTTTGCACTAAAACCGAGTGCGATTGCAGCAACTGTGATAATCAAACCAAAAATGGTAAATGCCATTCCCCACATATTAGTATTACTTGCAATATCACTTATCCGCCCATCAATCCCACTCATTTGATTAGTTTGCAGCTTTTCTTGCGTTTCGAGTTTAGTTTGTAAGTTAGCAAGTTGAACTTTGAGTGCTTGCTGCGCCGCTTCAAGGGTTTTAACATCATTACCGAGTGATTTTTGTTGCTGTAGCTTTTCATCTAGTCGAACAAGCTGGCTTTGCATACTAAACAGTTGCTGATACATCAAATCTTGGCTATTTTGCGTATTAGCTATAATCGGAGCTGAATTTACAGGCGTTGAATTAGGTGCTGTTGTAGCAAAAGCTGCGCTAAGCAAGCCCCATAAAAATACAAGTAGTAATAAAAAACGCATCAATCATCCCTAAAATAAATTTGCTTGCCAAGGTTGCATAACCACATAGTAGTCTTGTTAATCTAACCGAGTTTTGTAGCACATACCACCTAAAACCAACCATTTATAAAAACTTTAAGTTGTATTATTGATGCTAAACTAACCTAAATATCAGCGGGCTTACCAATATTAGCCCGCAACCAAAGCCCGCTTTAATTTGCCATGCTTTATATTTACCTGTGACTTTAATCCCTATAAATGGGCTTAATAGATCGATACGACGCGCAGCAATAAATACCAACCAACAAATAATGAAAGTGAGGCTGAGTATAAGTAATGGCTCTTCAAAGCCACCTAATTGCAGCTTCGACAAATAAAAGGCAAGGCCAATAATTACACTTTGATGTAATAGATAAAACGGAAATACGGCTGAGTTTAATAACGCTAATTTAGGGTAATCGTGATTCAAAAAGCGTTTTGCTAATGCCAGCATTAACATCACACCCACTAATCGTTGCGCGGTATACAGCATATCCATGCTGGTAATTTGCCATTGGCTCGTAGCTGGGTTTTGCCAAATCATGTGATAACCCAGCACGACAACTAAATAACCTAAAATGAATACCACTAATAACGCCTGCCAGTGACGTAGCAGTTGGCTGTAAAATGCAGGCTGCCAAGCAAGCAAGTAACCGTAAAGTAAAAACAACGCGCCCATGGGGTATCGGAATGTATCACTCGGCCAGCTCAGTTTTAAAATACACAGCGGCAATAGCAATACAATAAAAACAATAACTAACGATCGCTCACATAAACGCGTCATTATTGCTTGCACAGTAGCGTGGTGAAGCAGCGGTATCATTAACACTAGCAATAAAGTAAATTGCCATAACGAACGCAAGTACCAAAGATGGTTTACATCAACATGTGGCCAAATACCTGCTTGGTAGTGATTAAATAAAGGGTTAGTTAAATCAAAGAACTGCTGGTAGAACTGCCAAAAGCTCATAGCTAAACCAACCTCTTGGCTCATTTGCGCATAAAGCTGAATCGGCACTATAAACCAAATGCCAAACAATAAAGGCAGTAATATTTTTACACTGCGCGTAATTAAAAACATATCTAAACTAAAGCGCGCAATAATAAAGCGCAGCGCTACTCCTGAAATAAACCAGATTAGTCCCATTCGCCACGGTGACAGTAACAACATGACATTTTCAACACTGCTAGACAAATACTGGCTTTTAAAATGAAATCCCCAGTTTTGGCTGTATAACATGCCGGTGTGATAAAAAATTAATAAACCAAACGCAATTACCCGTAGCCAATCTAAATCATAGCGGCGCTCTGGTAATTCAACAGCTTGGTTGAACGCATTTTGCCATGGCTGTAATAGCGTGCGTGTTGTGTTTTTAATTACTATTTTAAGTGTCATGGTAGATTTAGCTTGCGAATAATTAATAACAACTATGAACAACACACTGCGTTAAGCAATCAGAAAAGGCTGACAAAACAGTCAGTAGGGATAAGCGGTGGATATCAGGGATGATAAGTTTGGTGATCTATCACTATCTTGCTAGTCTAATTACGGTCTTTTAAAGAGTAACAATAATAATGATCTCCTTAACGCATTTTCAGCGCTACCAGAGATGGTATGCGGCATTATTTTTATCTAGTTATATTTTTATAAACAATACTATAAATGCCAGCTCAAACATTATGGAAGCCCAGCGAGATGGCGAACTCCCATTTATGATCTGGGAGCCGTTTGTATGGGAATATTCCAGCGCTATTAGTACCTTGTTGTTGTTTCCCGCTTTAGTTTGGCTATTAAAAACCCAGCCTTTTAATTGGCAAAAAATCCCCCGCTCATTACTGCTTTATCTACTCGCTAGTATTGCTTTTTCGTTATTGCATATTGCTGTAATGGTCGCTATTCGCAAGCTCATTTACACCTTACAAGATATGCAATATGACTTTGGATTAGTGTGGTTTGAGTTACTTTATGAATATCGAAAAGACTTATGGGGGTTTTTATTTTTAATTGCTGTTATTAAAACCTATCAATATGTAGTGAGCCAATTAAGTGGTGAAGCAGCACCGATCAGACAAGGCGAAGATACGCCTGAAAATTTAAATTTCGATAGACTACTGGTAAAAAAACTGGGAAAAGAATTTATTGTCCGCGTAGCACAAATAGACTGGCTTGAATCTAGCGGTAATTATGTAAATCTACATATTGATGCAAGAATTTATCCGTTACGTGCAACTATGAGCCAACTTATAACTCAGTTAGAACCGCAAGGGTTTTGCCGTATTCATCGCTCCCTTGGCGTTCGGTTAGATGCGATTGAATCAATCACGCCACTACCGAGCGGAGACAGTGAAATAAAACTTACAACCGGCAAAGTACTTAACTTATCGCGTCGCTATAAAGAGCAATTTAAGGGACAGTTAAATTCAACTACAAGTCATTCTTAACTCACACTATGTTAAGCTAGCCTGATTTAGGTTAACCGCATTTATATTTTCGGAGTAGTTTAGTACGTGTCTTTAAATCGATTTATCCGCATTCTGCCATTGATTGTTATTTTATCCGGTTGTGAAACCACACCCGAACAACCATCTTCACAACCTGATACTAAGGCTAACCCAAATATTGTTGTTAAAGAACAAAACGAAAATATTGAGCAAATAGCTCCCTTAAGTCCTCAGGAACTCGATGATGTGTGGCAACGCATCCGAGCGCAGCTTACATTTTCCAATTCTAGCCACCCAGATGTGCAACAACGCATTGCATGGTATTTATCTCACCCAAACTATATGGATGAAATTAGTCGCCGTGCTGAGCCTTACCTTTATTATATAGTCACAGAGGTTGAAAAGCGGAACTTACCCATAGAATTAGCGTTAATGCCGCTAATTGAAAGTGACTTTGATGCCAGTGCCTATTCGCACAAGCATGCATCTGGACTTTGGCAATTAACGCCTGCCATTGCTAAGTACTTTAAGGTAAAAATTAGTCCTTGGTACGATGGCCGCCAAGATGTGATCGACAGTACCCGCGCTGCTCTGGATTTTATGGAGTACTTATACAAACGCTTTGATGGTGATTGGTATCACGCTATAGCAGCCTATAACTTAGGTGAAGGCCGTGTACTTAGAGCGATCAGCAACAATAAAAAGCAAGGTAAACCAACTGACTTTTTCAGTTTAAAACTCCCTCAGCAAACCAGTCAGTATGTACCTAAACTACTTGCTGCGGCACAATTATTAAAAAGCCAAAAAATGGCGTTCCCTGCAATAGCAAATAAAGATGCAATTGCCAAAATAGCCATTTCTGGCTCAGTTATTTTAGATAATAAAGCCCAATGGCAACAGTTAGAGCCCTTAAACTACGGGGTCATTCGCTTTCCGGCGATTATTGATGCACCGCATCTCGTCGTTCCTGCTAGTGAGCAAAAGCAATTTGAGACTATGATTGCTGATCAAGATTCTAACGACTACAGCCAATGGCAACATTATACAGTTAAGCGTGGCGATAGTTTGAGCGTGATCGCTAAGCGCTACAAAGTAACTGTAAGCCAACTAAAAGCATTTAATAATTTGAAAAATAGTACCATACGTATTGGTCAAAAATTAGTGCTACCGCAGTTAGCCGATACGCAAATAGAGCATAAGGTTAAATCTGGCGAAAGCTTGTGGAAAATAGCTAACCATTACAAAGTCAGCATCACTAAGCCAAAACAATGGAACAGCCTTTCAAGCGATCGCTTAAAAATAGGCGATAAGCTAACCGTATTTTTATCAGCAAGTTAATAACATGAACGCTGGATAATAAGCCTATCTTCAGCGGCTATATGCAATGCTAACTGTGTTAGGCCTGAATAATTAAAGGGCTGCAATCATGCAGCCCTCTGCAAACAGTGATTAATCATCAGCTTGTGATTTAGTGTGGTACCAATTTACTGTGCGGGTCAGCATCATAATCAAACTCAGTACCACAAATACCAATCGTTTTAAGTTACTGACCATTTATAGCGACAGATAAATACAGTGATAACAAGGCGTAAATTTTGACATGTAGTTGTTCTACTTAAAAAATTATAACGCAGTTAGCGCTTTATTTAGCTCGCTAGAATGGTTAAATATTTAAGTCGATTGGTATAAGTATCCATACTCAAATTGCTCTAAAGGTAGATTCCCTGGGACGTGAAGGAGCGTTTGTTTGATAAATAGGGATACACATGCCGTGGAGCATAGGGATTGCAAGAGCGGCCACTACTGAGTTCACCATGGGGTCTTGGCTTGGTGTTTTCATTTTATTCCAGACGTAAAAAAGCCGCTTCATTTCTGAAGCGGCTTTCTCAATTTGGAGCTTGGTGATGTCATAGTGCCCACAGCGGTAGAGAGCCACATAGCAAATGTATAGGTCGGCATTAGGCGCTTATTCTTTTCCTTTTACCTGATGCCTTTTACCTTTCACCTCGAACCTGCATTTTCACTTTCCTGCAGACAACAAAAAACCCGTCACATCGCTGTAACGGGTTTCTCTTATTTGGAGCCTGGCAATGTCCTACTTTCACATAGCAAATGCTACACTATCATCGGCGCTGTTTCGTTTCACTACTGAGTTCGGCATGGGGTCAGGTGGGTCCAAAACGCTATTGTTACCAAGCAA